>DASUHV010000228.1:0-7809 GCA_036273355.1 Gaiellales bacterium | reverse complement strand
GAGGACGTCGAGCTGGCCGCGCGCCGGCTCACCGAAGCCGCCAACCCCGTGATCCTGGCCGGCCAGGGCGTGCTCTGGGCGAATGCCTCAGACGAGCTGCTGGAGCTGGCCGAGCTGACCGGCGTGCCGGTGGCGACCACGCTCAACGGCAAGAGCGCCTTCCCCGAGAACCACCCGTTGGCGCTGGGCACCGCCGCCCGCACCCGCCCGGCGATGGTGGACGAGTTCTTCGGCCGCGCCGACCTGATCCTCGGGGTTGGCACCAGCCTCACCCGCTCGCTCTACATCACGCCGTTGCCTGACCAGGCAGCGATCGGCCAGATCGTGAACGACCCGGCCGATCTGGGCGTGGGGTACGACATCGAGTTCGGGTGCGTCGGCGACGCCCGGCTCGTGCTGCGCCAGCTGATCGACCTGCTGCGCGGCGGCGGTGCCGCGCCGCGCGACACGGCGGCGGAGGTGGCAACCAGCCGGGCCGCGTTCACCGAGCGCTGGATGGGCCACCTCGCGTCGGATGCCGCTCCGCTCAGCCCCTACCGCGTCGTCTGGGATCTGATGGCGGTGGTCGATCGCACGCGCACCGTCGTCACCCACGACGCCGGGCACCCGCGCGATCAGATCGTGCCCTTCTACGAGACGATCGTGCCGCGCGGCTACCTGGGGTGGGGCAAGTCGACGCAGCTCGGCACCGGCTTCGGCCTGGCGCTGGGTGCGCGGCTGGCACGGCCCGACTGGCTGTCGGTGAACATCATGGGCGACACCGCGTTCGGCATGATCGGCATGGACGTCGAGACGGCCGTGCGCGCCCGCATCCCGATCATCACGATCGTGCTCAACAACGGCCTGATGGGCGGCTACGGCCAGTGGATGCCCGACGCCGTCGACCGCTATCAGTCAAACCGCCTTGCGGGCGACTACTCGGCCATCGGCCGCGCACTGGGCGCGCACACCGAACTGGTGGCGGAGCCAGCGCAGCTGCGGCCGGCGCTCGAGCGCTGCATGGCCTCGGTCGCGGCCGGCCAGACCGCGCTGCTCGAAGTGATGACGCACGAGGAGCACGAGCTGGCGCTTCCCTAGGTGGCGACGCGCCGGCCGCTCTCGGCGTTCGCACACAGATCACCCTCAGATGTGCAACGCCGGTCGCGCTCTTACCGGGGTTTGACTCCCACTCGGGCGGCGCCGGGAGTCTGGCACGGGATCGTGACGCGTGGTTGCCGGGCTGTGATGCGCACTCGCGTGGTTGAGCGGTTGCCGATCCGGGGCCGTGATGTTCGTGCGTGCCGGGCGGTGTGGGTCGTTACCCCTCGCCCCGGGATCGTCGCGGCGGCGTGAGCTTCGTTGCACGATTGTGCGCCACGCGCCGGTCACGGAGTTGTCTCGCCGGCCTGGTCGCTCCAGGTCGCCTGGACGTGCCCGAGGTGGTCGCGCATCGCCTGCTGCGCCGCCTCCGGGTCGTGCGCTGCGATGCCGTCGCGGATGCGCTGGTGCATGGCCACCACCAGCCGCCGCTCGTCGCGACCCTTGGAGAGGTTTCGCCGGCGCACCTCGATCAGCATCTCGCCCATGCTGTCGTGCAGCACCAGGAACAGCTCGTTGTGGGTGGCCGTCGCGATCGCGCGGTGGAATGCGAGGTCGTGCTCGACGCTCTTGTCGAGGTCGGAGCACTCGTTCTCGAGCGCCACGATCGTCCCGTCGATGGCGGCGATGTCCTCGGCGCTGGCGCGCTGCGCGGCCAGGCCGGCGGCGGCCACCTCCAGCACCAGCCGCATCTCGTCCACCTTGCCGTAGTCGAGCTCGCTGCCCTGCACGAAGTGGCGCATCGACTCGCGCACCGTCTTTTCGTCCACAGCGATGATGCGCACGCCGCTGCCGCTCCGCACCTCCAGCATGCCCTTGGCCGCCAGCGCGCGCACCGCCTCGCGGATGACGGTGCGGGAGACGCCGAACTGCTTGCCCAGCTCCCGCTCGGGGGGCAGCATGTCGCCGGGCTTGAGCTTGTTCGAGACGATCATCTCGATGATCGCCTCGGTCACCTTGTCGGACAGTCGCGGCTCGCGGTGGATTGCGGTGAAGGCCGTATGGTCGCTGTCGTCCACGGTTTTGATCGACCTAACGTAGCACGGTGGGAGGCGCGGACGGGCGTCGTCTAAACTCGGTGCCATGGGCTCGCTCGACGCCTCGGCAACGCTTCGCTGGAACGGCTATCTCGGCCAGATCGAGGGCGACTCCGGGTCGCTGTCGGTGGCCACCGCCACGCAGGCCGAACTGGGCGGTCCGGGCGGCAAGTCCAACCCCGAGGAGCTGTTCTCGGCGGCGCTGGCCAACTGCTTCACGTCCACCCTGACCGGCATGGCTCGCGCCCGCGAGATCCCGCTGGGCGAGATCGAGACCACCGTCTCCACGCGGCTCGCCTGGGGCGACGGATCCAGCCACCACCTGTCCGAAGCCGACCTGCACACCCGGGTCGAGTCGCCCGCCCCGGAAGGCGAGGTGCGCACGCTGATCGCCGACGCCGAGGCGCACTGCCCCGTCTGCCAGGCGATCGCGGGCAGGGTGGCGCTGCGCGTCACCGCTGACGTCACCGGGCAGTAGTTCCAGCATGCCAGTATGATGGCATACCAATTCGCCCGATGACCGACGCGATCCCCGAACCAGTCCGCGCGCGCGACCTCGTCGGCTACGGCCGCACCCCGCCTGCGTTCGCCTGGCCGGACGGCGCCCAGGTGGTCATCAACCCGGTGCTGGTCTACGAGGAGGGCTCGGAGTACTCCGTGATGTGGGGCGACGACCGCAACGACGGCTGGGGTGAGTACGCCGACCCCGGCGTGCAGCCGCCCCAGCGCGACCCCGGCACCGAGTCGCACTACGAGTACGGCAGCCGCGCCGGCGTGTGGCGGCTGGCCCGCATCTTCGACGAGGCGGGGGTGCCCGTGACGGTGTCCGCCGCCGCAGTGGCGCTGGAGCTGAACCCGGGCGTTCCGGAGTGGATGCGCGAGCACGACCACGACCTGCTCGGCCACGGCTGGCGCTGGATCGAGGCCTGGCGGATGTCGCGCGACGAGGAGAAGGAGCAGATCGAGCGCGCCATCGAGACCTACCAGCGGGTGCTGGGCAGCAAGCCGGACGGGTGGAACTCGCGCAGCTGGCCGAGCGAGAACACGCGCAGCCTGCTGCGCGAGATCGGCGGCTTCCTCTACCACTCCGAGGGCTCGGCCGACGACCTGCCGTACTACGAGACGGTGGACAACCAGCGGATGCTGGTGGTGCCCTACTCGAAGACCTACAACGACTCCCGGTTCGTGATGAGCCCCGGCTTCGACAACCCCCGTGACTTCCTGGACACGATGGTGATGGGGCTGGACGAGCTGCTGCGCGAGGGCGAGCAGCGCCGCACCATGATGACGATCGCCGTGCACGCCCGCTGGAGCGGCCAGGCCGCCCGCGCCGCGGCGCTGCGGCTGTTCCTCGAGCACGCGCTGGCCCAGCCCGGCGTCTCGTTCATGCGCCGCAAGGACATCGCCCGCTGGTGGCTCGACACCTACCCGCCGAGCACGACCCCGTGAGGTGCGTTGTCTACCGCGGCGTCGGTGGCCGCGAGGTGGTCGCGGTCGAGGAGCGGCCGGATCCGCAGCCTGATCGCTTCGAGGTCGTGATCGCGCCGCCGTTCGCCGGCATCAACCCGGCCGACGTGCTGCAGCGCGAGGGCAAGCATCCGGTGCCGCCCGGCTGGCCGCTGGACATCCCCGGCCTGGAGGTGGCCGGCCCCGTGGTCGCGGTCGGCGACGCGGTAACGACCTTCAAGGTCGGCGACCGCGCCTTCGGGCTGGTCGGCGGCGGTGGCCTGGCGACCCGCGTCGTCGCCAACGAGCGCGAGCTGGCCCCGGTCCCCGACGCGCTGGACGCCGCCGAGGCGGCGGCGGCGCCGCAGTCGTTCCTGACCGCCTTCGACGCGATCGTGTTGCAGGGCGGCCTGGGCGCGGGCGATCTGCTGCTCGTGAACGGCGCCGGCGGCGGCGTCGGTAGCGCCGCCGTGCAGATCGCGGTTGCCCTGGGCGCGCGGGTGGTCGCGAACGTGCGCACGCCGGAGCTGCGGCCACGTGTCGGGGCGATGGGCGCTGAGGCGCTGCCCGCCGACAGGGCGTTCGCGCGGGTGCGCGAGCTGGGCGGGGCGGACGTGATCCTGGAGCTGGTCGGCGCGCCGCACATGGCCGACAACATGACCGCACTGGCGCGCCGCGGCCGGCTGATGCTGGTCGGGGCGAAGCCGGGCGACGAGGCTGTCGTCGTGCTGCGCGATCTGATGAGCGCCCGCGCGCAGCTGATCGGGAGCACTCTGCGCACGCGCCCGTCCGAGCAGAAGGCGGCGCTCGTCCAGGAGTTCGTCCGGCGGGTCGTGCCTATGCTGGCATCGGGCAGGGCCTCAGCCGCCGTCGGCGAGGTGTTCGCGCTCGACGACGCCGCCGAGGCGCTCGACCATGTCCGCACCGCCGGCAAGTTCGGCAAGGTGCTGCTCGAGATGCCGGCCGCGTGAACCTGCGGCGGATCGACCACATCGGCGTGGTCGTGGCCGACCTGCCCGCCCACGTCGCCCAGCTGGAGGCGATGGGCCTGGTGCTGGAGCGGGTCGGCGACAACATCGAGAGCCACGCGCTCTACTACCCGTGCGGCGATGCCAGCGTCGAGCTGATCGAGGTGCGCGACCCGCTGGTCGCTGCCCAGCGGCTGGGCGAAGGCGAGCAGGCCCGGATCGAGCACATCGCGTTCGAGGTCGACGACCTGGAGGAGGTGCGCGACCTGCTGAAGTCACGCGGCGTCGAGGTCTCGTGGCCGCCGTTCCCGTCGGGCTCGGCGATGATGATCTGGACCACGGCAGCGACCAGCGGTGGTGTCCAGTACCAGTTCCTGGCGCGCCCGGGAGGCGAGGGCGGGAGCGCGTGAGGATCGGCCTGATCGGGGCGGGCGCCATCGCCCGGCGGCACGTGGGCGTGCTGTCCACTCTGGAGGGCGTCGAGCTGGCGGCCGTCTGCGACAGCGACCTGGCCCGCGCCAGGTCGCTCGCCGCCGGTGCCGCCGCATACGGGAGCTGGCAGGAGCTGCTGGAACATCCGCTGGATGCGGTGTTCGTGTGCACGCCGCCTGCAGCCCACGCGCAGCCGGCGACCGCGGCGCTTCGGCAGGGGCTGGCGGTCTACCTGGAAAAGCCTCTCGCGCGGGCGGCGGACGACGGCGAGGCGATCGTGGCTGCATGGCGCGAGAGCGGGGGAGTGTGCGCGATCGGCTACCAGTGGCGGTCGCTGGCGCTGATCGGCCGCGTCCGTGACGAGCTGGCGGGGGCCGCGCCGGGCATGCTGATCAGCCGCAGCGTGGGGCCGACCGAGCCCGGCCGCGCGGCGTCCTGGTTCGGCGACCCGGCGGCGAGCGGCGGGATCCTGTTCGAGCTGGGCAGCCACGACATCGACCTGCAGCAGGCGCTGGCCGGGCCGGCCTCCTCGGTGCAGGCGCTGTCCGGGCGGGGATTGGGCGCGGGCGGCGGCGCGCTGGACGACGCAGTGGCGGTGCTGGTGCGATACGCGGGCGGGGGGCTGGGGGTGATCTCGGTCGCGTGGACGGAGCAGCAGCAGCCGCCCATCTACGAGCTGGACGTGCTGGCGCCGGACGTGGCGCTGCACCTCGCGCTCGACCCCGGATTCCGGCTGGCGGGCCGCGCCCATGGCGGGACGGTCGACCAGGAGGAGGACGTCGACCCGCGCACGTCGGCAGTGACAGGCTTCCTGGACGCGGCTCGGCGCGGAGATCCGGCGGCGGTAGCGTGCACGCCGGAGGATGCGCTCGGCACGCTGCGCGTGGCGCTGGGCGCGGAGCAGGCGATCGCCGGCGGGGAGACGGTCAGGCTGAGCGGCTGAAGGGGCGGTTAGAGCTTGCCCGGCAGCAGCGGCAGCCCGCCGCTTGCATCCGTGTCGACCCGCCAGAACGAGCCGGTGCGCTGGTCTGCGTGGATGTCCGCCACCTTCGTGGCCGTCACGTACAGCGCCGGGCCGTCGAAGATGCAGTTGGTGGCGTGCTCGTTCAGCACGATCTCCTCCAGCACCTCGCCCTCGGCCGACAGCACCGTCAGCCCGCCCGAGATGGTCGTGCACACGAACAGCCGCCCGTCGGCCGCGAAGGCCATCCCGTCGGGCACGTGGTTGTCGCTCAGCTGGCAGAAGGTCGTCGCCTGCCCGTCGTCCAGCCGGCACACCCGGTGCGCCGCCGACTCCGTCCAGTACAGCCGCCCCTGCGCGTCGAACGCGATCCCGTTCGGGTATACGCCCGGCCGCTCCATCAGGAACTCTCCGCCGTCTCCGTCCAGCACGTACAGCGCACCCACCGCGCGCTCGTCCTCCGGGAAGCGGTCGTCCTGCTCTGTGCCCGACTCCGTGAACCAGAGCCGGCCGTCCGGCCCGAAGGCGAGATCGTTCGGCCCCGCCAGCGTCCGCCCCGCGATGCTGGTCGCCAGCATCTCGATCGAGCCGTCGCCGTTCACCCGCTGGATCCCCGGCACCGCGCTCTGATCGGGACTCCCCGGGACGTTGCCACCCTGGGTGACATAGACGGCGCCGTCGGAGCCGAGCAGCGCGCCCCACGGCGATCCGCCCATGTCTGCGAACCGGCTGATCGCGCCGTGCTTCCACACCAACAACTCGCCGGTGTTTCCGTCACACAACACGATGGCTCCGTCCGGCATCACGACGGGCCCTTCCGGGAACCCGAGATTCGAAGCGAGCAGCGTTCCTTGCAGGGCGTCGATCCTTTTTGGGGGGTTGAACCCGGGAAATTGGTATGATAGCATATCGAGCTTGATCGATCCCCGCGGCACCGGCTCGTTGCAGGGCTTGCGGCCACACCGCCGCGGTGGTTCGAGCGCATGATCGGACGCAGGCTCCACCCCCCTCGGTCGTCCATGCCCGGGTGGTCGCCACCGTCCAATCCGCAACTTCCACTGCCTGCGTACGTATGCAAGAGTGGGCCTTGCGTCCTGCCCGGTGACCAGCTCAGGAGGAGACCGTGAGCGATCCGCAGAACCCGCGTCCGGAAACGGGCATCGAACTCTTCGACCATCGCATCTCCCGTGGGACGCTGCTGCGCGGTGCGGCCGGCACGATGCTCGGCATGTCGCCGCTGCTCGCGGCAGCCTGCGGCGGCGGCTCGAGCTCCACCACCGCTGCGACCGGCGCGTCCACTTCCGCAGGCACCCCCGTCAAGGGCGGCACGCTCCGCGCGGGCTTCGTCGGGGGCGGCACGGCCGAGACGCTGAACCTGTACCAGGGCGTGACGCCGATCGACGAGTCGCGGGCCCAGAACCTGTTCGACCCGCTGCTCGTGGTCAACCCCGACCTCACCACCGGCCCCGGACTGGCGCTCGAGTTCAACGCGAACCCCGACGCCACCGAGTACGAGATCAAGCTCCGCCCCGGCGTCGAGTTCCACAATGGCAAGACCTTCGGCGCCGAGGACGTGATCTACTCGATGCGGCTGATGGCGAAGTCCGCCAACTTCGCGTCGGTTCCGTTCGTGGCCGGCATCAACCTGAAGGACCTGAAGGCGATCGACGCCACCACCGTCAAGGTGCCGCTGCTGTACCCGGACGCCGACCTCGGCGCGAACTTCGTCTACTGGAACACGTGGATGGTGCAGAACGGCGAGACCGACTTCACCAACCCGGTGGGCACCGGCCCGTTCATGTTCGACACGTTCAAGGCCGGTACCCAGAGCACGTTCAAGCGCAACCCCAACTACTGGCAGACGGGCAAGCCGTACGTCGACGAGCTG
>DASUHV010000227.1:0-3772 GCA_036273355.1 Gaiellales bacterium | reverse complement strand
TCGCCGACCTGGACGACGCCGACCTGATCGTCGTCGCCGGAGCCACCGACCTGGTGCACCGCGCGCCGATCCTGGAGCTCCGCATCCGTCGCGCCGTCGACCGCGGCGCGCGCGTTGTCACGATCGGTGCCGGCGCCACACGCCTGGACACGTTGCGCGCAGCCGAGCACATCTCAGCCGCGCCGGGCACCACCCACGCGGCGCTGCTGGCTGCGTCCCAGGGGGTGGTGCTGAAGGGCCTCAGCGACCGCTCGGTGATCCTCTGGAACGGTCGCATGAGCGCGCCGGTGGCAACGGTGCTGGCCCACGTCGCGCACGCCAGCGGCTGCCGTGTGCTGCCGACTCCGCTGGCCGCGAACGAGCTCGGCTGCCAGGCCGCCGGACTGGGAACGCACACGCCGGCCGAGGCCCTGGAGGCCGTCGAGCACGGCCGGGTCAAGGCCGTGGTGCTGCTCGGCGCCGACCCGGTGGGAGGCTGGCCCGGCGGCGACCGCTGGCGGGGGCTGATGGAGCGTGCCTTCTTCGCCCTGCAGGTGAGCCCCTTCCAGACCGGCTCCAGCGGCTGGGCGACGACGATCGTGCCGTCGCCGATGCCGCTCGAGAAGGAGGGCACGTTCACCAACATCGAGGGCCGCGTGCAGCGCCTGCGGGCAGCCGTGCCGCCGCCGCCGGGCGTGCTCGACGGGATCGTGCTCGCGGCAGAGCTGGGCCGGCGGCTCGGCCTCGACCTGCCCGACCAGCCGCCCGCGGTGTTCGCCGACATGGCCGGCTCGCGCGCGGCGTTTGCCGGCCTCACCTGGGCCGGGATCGGCGAGCGCGGTGTGCGCCCCGAGCCGGCCTCCGGCTCCGGCCAGGCGCCACCCGCGCCGCACGTCGCCGAGGGCGAGCCGGAGGGGACGATCGTGGTCGGCTACCGCCAGCTGATGAGCGGACCGACCGTGGACGGCGCGCCGGCGCTGCACTTCCAGCGCCGCACCGGCATCGAGATCTCACACGACGACGCCCAGGAGATCGGCGTCGCCACCGGCGACCGGGTCGAAGTCAGCTTCGCCGGCGCCTCCCTGACCGGCGCCGCGCTGGTGCAGCGGCGGCTGCGACGGGGCGTCGTGCGGCTGGCGACGGCGGTGCCGTACGTCGGTCCGGGCGAGCTGCGGGCCGCGCCGGAGGAGACGGCCGATGCCTGACGGGTTCATCGTCACCGCCATCAAGTCGTTCGTGCTCGTCAACCTGGTGATGGTGATGTTCGCGTTCATGACCTGGTTCGAGCGGCGGCTGATCGGTCGCTTCCAGGTGCGCCTCGGCCCCAACCGCGTGGGGCCGTTCGGCCTGCTGCAGCCGATCGCCGACCTGGGCAAGCTGATCCAGAAGGAGAGCCTGATCCCGGTCGGCTCGAGCGCGTTCCTGTACCTGGTGGCGCCGGTGATCTCGCTGTTCAGCGCGCTGATGGTGTTCTCGGTGGTGCCGTTCGGCGGCCAGGCCACGATCCCGGGCACCGACTACCAGATCTACCTGTGGATCGCCGATCCCAACGTCGCCCTGCTGCTGGTGTTCGCGCTCGGCTCGTTCAGCTTCTACGGGTTCCTGGTGGGCGGCTGGTCATCCAGCTCCAAGTACTCGCTGTACGGCTCGATGCGCGCCGTGTCCCAGCTGGTCAGCTACGAGGTGAGCCTGGCGCTGGCCGTGATCGGCGTCGTGATGATGTCGCAGACGCTGTCTCTGACCGGCATCGTCGACGCCCAGCAGCGCGACGGGGTCTGGTACATCGTGCCGCAGTTCGTCGGCTTCGTGATCTACCTGCTGGCCTCGACGGCCGAGGTCAGCCGCATCCCGTTCGACCTGCCGGAGGCCGAGGGCGAGCTGGTGGCCGGCTACCACACCGAGTACGGCGGCATGCGCTGGGCGATGTTCCAGAACGCCGAGTACATCGCCCTGATCGCGTTCTCGGCCCTGGCATCGATCCTGTTCCTGGGCGGCTACGACGGGCCGGTGCTGCCGGGCCCGCTGTGGATGCTGATCAAGATGTTCATCTTCCTGTTCCTGTCGATCTGGGTGCGCTCGACGCTTCCGCGCGTGCGTTACGACCGGCTGATGACGATCGGCTGGAAGGTGTTGCTGCCATTGGCAACGATCAACCTGCTGGTCACCTCCGCGATCGTGGCCTACCGAGCATGAGGGTTTGCTGATGCCAGTCACCGACAACCTCAAGGGCTTCAGCGTCACCTTCCGGCACCTGTTCCGGAAGCCGGTGACGCAGCAGTTCCCCGACTACAAGCGCCCGGTGTACCCGCGCTTCCGCGGACGGCACCGCCTGCACCGGCACGAGAACGGCCTCGAGAAGTGCGTCGGATGCTCGCTCTGCGCAGCGGCCTGCCCGGCCGACTGCATCCGCGTGGTGGCCGCCGAGAACACGCCCGAGGAGCGCTACTCGGCGGGCGAGCGCTACGCGCGCATCTACGAGATCAACATGAGCCGCTGCATCTTCTGCGGCTACTGCGAACTGGCCTGCCCGTTCGACGCGATCACGCTCGGCCACGACTACGAGCTGGCCGAGATGTCGCGCGACGCGCTGGTCTACACCAAGCAGATGCTGCTGGAGCCTGGACCGGAGGCCCGGCGCACGCCGGTGGCACCGGTCGACCCGTACGACATCCCGGCCCAGGAGGACGGCGCGGCGTGACCTACGACATCGTGTTCGTCGCCGCATCGGCGCTGGCGATCGCCTCGGCGCTGGGCGTGGTGCTCTCGGTGAACCCCTTCTACTCGGCCCTGTCGCTGATCATGCACCTGGTCTCGCTGGCCACCATGTACCTGCTGCTGCAGGCCGACTTCCTCGCCGCCGCGCAGGTGATCGTCTACGCCGGCGCGGTGATGATCATGTTCCTGTTCGTGATCGCCTACCTCGGCAACCGCGCCGACGAGCCCACGCGCGACATCCCGCTGTGGCAGCTGGGAGCGGCGGTCGTGGCGGGCTCGGCCGTAGTGATCGAGATCGTGGTGGCGGTCGCAAGCCAGGCGTTCGGGCCCGGCGCCACGGTCACCGATCAGTTCGGCAACCCCAGCCTCGTCGCCGACAGCTTCTTCTCGCGCTACCTGCTGGGATTCGAGGCCACCTCGATCCTGCTGCTGGTGGCGGCGGTGGGCGCCGTCGTGCTCGGCTCCAAGCGGCCCAGCCCGCGGGTCGACGAGCCTGACGCGTTCCCGGCTCCGCGGACGCAGCCCGAGCTGGAGCTGCAGGCCGCCGTGATGGGGGCCGAGACGGCGTTCCCCGTCCACCACGTGCCTCGCAAGGACGAGGACGAAAACTGATGCACATCGGCGTCGAGTACTTCGTGTCGGTGTCGGCGATCGTGTTCGGGATCGGCATGTTCGGCGTGTTCACGCGCCGCAGCCCGCTGATCCTGCTGCTGTCGGTGGAGCTGATGCTGAACTCCTGCAACCTCACGCTGATCGCGTTCTCGCGCTACTGGGGTGAGCAGAGCGGCCAGGTGTTCGCGCTGATCGTGATGGGCATCGCGGCCTCCGAAGTCGTTGTCGGCCTGGGGCTGGTTGTGGCCGTGGCGCGCCGCAAGGCCGAACTTGACGTCGACCGGCTGACGGCGCTCCGGCACTGATGGAAACGCTCTCCTGGCTGTGTCTGTTCCTGCCGCTGGCCGGCGTGGTCGTGCTGGCCTTGGCCGGCAACCGCATCGGGCGCGAGCCCGCCTCCTGGCTGGCCACGGCCATCGCCTTCGCCTCGTTCATCTGCGCCGCCGCCGTGTTCTTCTCGATCCTC
>DASUHV010000226.1:0-4627 GCA_036273355.1 Gaiellales bacterium | reverse complement strand
GGAGCGGGTCGAGCAGGCGCGCCTCCGCGACCACCGCCGGCTGGGCCGTGAGCTCGACCTGTTCCACTTCTCGGACGTGTCGCCGGGCTCGCCGTTCTGGCATCCGCGCGGGATGGTGATCTGGAACGAGCTGACCACGCTCTGGCGCGAGCTGAACCGGGAGCGTGGCTACCAGGAGGTGCGAACACCGATCCTCTACAACGTTGAGGTCTGGAAGCGCTCCGGCCACTGGGAGGCCTACCGCGAGAACATGTACTTCACCGAGGTCGAGGCGGGCGAGTTCGGCATCAAGCCGATGAACTGCCCCGGCCACGTCAACATCTTCGGCGACGAGCGCCGCAGCTACCGCGACCTGCCGCTGCGACTGGCTGAGCAGGGGCTGGTGCACCGGCACGAGCCCTCCGGCACCCTCCACGGCCTGATGCGTGTGCGGCACATCACGCAGGACGACGCCCACATCTTCTGCACCCACGAGCAGATCGAGGACGAGGTGATCGGCTGCCTGGAGCTGGCGCAGGCGATCTACGGGATCTTCCAGCTCGACCTCCGGATCGAGCTGTCGACGCGACCGGACAAGCGGATCGGCGCGGACGAGCTCTGGGACGCGGCCGAGGCGTCGCTGCACGGGGCGCTCGAGCGGGCCGGGGTGGAGTACCAGCTGAACGAGGGCGACGGTGCCTTCTACGGGCCCAAGATCGACCTGCACATGACCGACTCGATCGGCCGCTCCTGGCAGATGGGCACGATCCAGCTCGATTTCCAGATGCCCGAGCGGTTCGGCATCACCTACACCGGGGAGGACAACGCCGAGCACACGCCGGCGATGATCCATCGCGCGCTGTTCGGGTCGTTCGAGCGCTTCATCGGCATCCTGATCGAGCACTACGCGGGCGCGTTCCCGGTCTGGCTGGCGCCGGTGCAGGCGCTGGTGATCCCGGTTGCGGACCGTCACAACGACTACGCCCGTCAGGTGGTGGCCGAGCTGAACGCGGCCGGCCTGCGGGCCGAGGCGGACACCCGCGGCGAGTCAGTGGGAAAGAAGATCGCGGAGGCCGAGCGGCAGAAGATGCCGCGGATCCTGGTCGTCGGTGACCGCGAGGTGGAATCCGGCCAGGTGTCGGTGCGGCGCCGTGGCGAGGGCGACGCGGGCGCGCAGCCGCTGGCCGACCTGCGCGGCGAGCTGCTCGCGCTCAGCGCCGAGCGCGCGCCGAGCTAATCATCCACCATCCTGCCCGTCCCGCTGGCGTCGCAGGTCGACCACGAAACGGGCGCGGTCACCGCGGTAGATGTCGCGGGCGTACTCCACCGGCCGGTCGGCGCCGTCGTACGCGGTTCGCGTGACCAGGATCGCCGGGGCGCCCGGCCGCGTGGCCAGGTGACGGGCCTCGTCCTGCTCGCACGCGGTCGGCTCGATCGTCTCGTGGGCGCGCACCGGGTCGATGCCGTAGCGGCTGCGCATCAGATCGTAGAGGGAGCTCTGAGCCAGGTTGTGGCGGTTGAGGTCGGGGAACAGGCGGGCCGGGACGTGCGACTCCTCGACCAGCAGGGGCTCCCCGTTTCCGAAGCGCACACGGCGAATCATCCAGCTGGCCTCGCCCTCCGGCAGCTCCAGCGCGACGCCCGCATCCGAGCCGTCGTGCCCGGACAGCCTGACCGCCAGGACGCGGCCGCCCGGCTCGATCCCTTGCGCCCGCATCTGCTCGGTGAAGCCTGCGAACCACTGCAGCGTGTGCTCCACCCGTGCGGCGGCGACGTAGGTGCCCGATCCGGGTCGCCGGTAGACGAGGCCGCGCCGCACCAGCAGCTCGACCGCCTGGCGGGCCGTCATCCGCGACAGGCCGTGGCGCTCGGCGATCACGCGCTCCGACGGCACGCGGTGTCCAGGCGGCAGCTCGCCGGATGCGATCTCGGCGGCAAGCTGGTCGGCGACCTGCCGGTACATGGGTGCGTTTCGGGTGGCATGCGAAGCCATCGTCCGATCTATACCACGGCCCGCGGCCACCAACACATGGGCCGGGGCGGCGGCTATCGTGGCCGTGTGAGCGCCACGCCGCAGCCGGATCCCAGGCCCGGGTCGGCCACCGCATGGTGGCCGCGTATCGTCCCCGGCCTCGTCACGATCGTGGTGGCCGCGACCGCGGCGGTGCTGGTGGCCGTCGCGCTGCTGGAGCCGCCCGGCTGGGTGCTTGCCGTGCTCTGCCTCCTGGCCGCGCTGGCCCTTGGAGCCGTGGCTGCCGTGTGGCGCAGCCTGACACTGGGCGTGCTGGCGGCCGTGCTGGCGATCACCTCGGCGGTCGGAGCATCCGGGCTTGCGCTGGGGGCGCGCGCGGACGCCTCGGGTGGCGCCGCGTACGACTTTCCGCTCGTGGTCGGCCTGCCGCTGTCCCAGGCCAAGGCGATGTTTCAGCGACACGGCCCCGTCAGGTTCGTGATCCACCGCGCATCCTACGGCGCGCGCGGCACCGTGCTGCGAGCCACCGGCTACGCGCCGGATGGCAGCTACGGCCCCGGTTCGACGATCACGCTGCTGGTGGGCAGCCGCTCACCGAAGGCGGCGTCCTCCTCCGGTGGGTGAGCACGACCACCGCCCGCAGGGTTGACGGGCCTGTTGCGGATGGAGACAATCGGCGGATCATCGAGACGACCTCTCCGTGCCCCAGCTCCAAGGTAACCGGCCAATCGCGAACGCTCGAGCTGCTGCGCGTCGCCGGGACGCACCGTGAGGTGGGCGAGCAGATCGGCGCCGCCTGCTCCGGTGCGATCCGCCGGCGCTGCGACGCCGTCGGCGATGCCACCGTCTCGGCCGCGCAGCCGTACCTCGAGGTGACGCGGCGCGAGCTGCCATGGCTGGTCGAGGAGCTGGACGGTGTGGCCGACGCGTCCGGCGTCGATCGCCGAGCGCTGTTCGCCGCCGGGATCGAGGAGCTCGACGAGGCGGCGACTCCCGAGCCGGCCCGGGGCTGTTCCGACCTGGTGGCGTGCGCGCCGGCCAGCGCCGACGGCGGCGTCTGGGTGGCCCACACGAACGACCTGTCCGCATCAGCGGAGCAGGATCTGATCGCGATCGAGTGGCGCGTGCCCGGCGATCCGGTCGTCCTGACCGTCGGCATCGGGCCGTGGATCAGCGTGGGATTCAACTCGGCCGGCCTGTCGCTGACCGGCAACGAGGTCGCACCGAACGACAACCGGCCCGGCATACCGCGTCTGCTGCACGTGCGGGACATCGTGCGCCGCCGCACGCTCGACGATGCGGTGGCCGCGGCGCTGCATCCCGCCCGCGCATCGTCCTACAACACCGTGCTGGCGCATGCGGGCGGGGGCGTCGTCTCGGTCGAGGGATCGGCCACCGACGCCGAGCTGATCCGGCCGGGTGCACGAGGCACGCTGGCCCACACCAACCACTATGTGAGCGAGCGGATGCTGCCGTACGAGGGCGACGTTGACTATGCAGCCCGCTCGGACGTCCGGTATCGTCGCGCGCTCTCATGGCTTGCGGAGGGCACCATAACGGCCGCCACGCTGCGCGCGGCGATCAGCGACCACCGGGACGCACCCGACTCGATCTGCCGGCATCCCAGGCCCGGCTCACAGACCAAGACTGTCTTTTGGTGCATCGCTGACGTCACAAGGAGAGAGATCACCTTCGGACGCGGGAATCCCTGCGACTCCGAGCCCCAGCACTATGCCTTCGACTGAGCACACACACCGGTACGCCGAGCTGACCTGGCCAGAGGTGGCCGAGCGCGTCGCCGACGACCCGGTATGCGTGATCCCGGTGGCCACGCTGGAGGACCACGGCTACCACCTGCCGATCGACACGGACGCCGTGATCGCCGAGGCGCTGGCCGAGCGGGCGGTGCTGGCGCGGCCCGAGCAGAGCCTGCTGCTGCCCACGGTCACGCACGGCTACACGCCGCATCACATGGACTTCCCGGGGTCGATCACGATCGAGTGGAAGCGGTTTGTCGAGTACCTGGTGGATATCGGCAAGAGCCTGATCCACCACGGCTTCCGCCGCATCCTGTTCGTGAACGGGCACGGCTCGAACGTGCCGCTGGTCGACATGGCCGCCCGGCTGCTGATGCTGGAGCGGCGCGAGGTGATCGCCGCCACCTTCTGGTACCTGTCGACGCCCGAGTCGGCCGAGCTGCTGGCGCGCACACGCGACTCCGACCAGCCCGGCGGCATGGCACACGCCTGTGAGCTCGAGACGTCGCTGTACCTCGCGATCCACCCCGAGCGGGTGCAGATGGACAAGGCGGTGCGGGAAATCCCGGACTGGGACTCCGACACCGTGTGGATGGACTGGAACGACGGCCCGCTTTCGATCAAGGGCCAGTGGAGTGGTTGGACGGAGTCCGGAGTGATCGGCGACGCCACCGTCGCCACCGCCGAGAAGGGCCGGATCTGGCTCGACCAGGCGGTGTCGGAGGTGGCGTCTCACATCGACGAGCTGGCCGCTCGCAGTCCGCGGCCGGGCAGAGATCATCATCAGGGCGCCGAGCCGGCCCTTGGAACCCGGGAGGGAACGCAATGAGTGCACGAAGGATGCTCGCCGCGGCCGCGCTGGCCGCTGTGCTACTGGCCGCGGGATGCGGAGGCAGCAGCGGTTCGTCCGGAAGCAGCG
>DASUHV010000225.1:0-6223 GCA_036273355.1 Gaiellales bacterium | reverse complement strand
TCGAAGCTGCTGGGGACGGCCACGCTGAACTGCACGAGCGACAACGGCAGCGCCGTGGTCAGGTACGACTTCGCCATGCCGACCAACTGCGGGCCGAGCTTCAAGTCGTACGTGAACGCCAGTGGCGATCGCTCGGTGACGGTGTCGCGCTCGGACAAGACCGTGCATGTCCTGGTGCACTCCTCGGGACGCGGCGTGGTCGTGGTCTCGCTGGTCAGCATCTACTACTACTGCTGACCGCGGCCCGGCCGTTAGTCGCGGCGGGCGGTGCGCAGCCGGCGTGCCACCATGTCGGCGAACGGGCCGTCCTCGCGCTCGACCCGGTCGGCGACCGCCTCCACGTCGTAGGAGACGCGGCGCAGCTCGACCTGGCCGTCGCTGACGATTGCCCAGGCCGCGCGCGGATCGCCGTCCAGGGGCATGCCCACCGACCCCGGGTTGATCACCTCGTGGCCCGCGAGCGGTCGGCGGTACTGGATGTGCACGTGGCCGCACAGCAGCGTGTGCTCGTTGACGCCGGCCAGCATCGCGGCGGCCTCGGGCGCGGGCGTTTCGGGCATCAGCATCTCCTCGTCGCCGCGTGGCGTCGCGTGCACGAGCAGCGCGTCCTGCTCGGGTAGGGCGAGCTGGGCGGGCAGGCTGTCCAGCCAGGCGAGACGATCATCTCCCAGCGCGTCCGCCCAGCCGGTGACCTCGTCCTGGCGGTCGATCACGTAGCGGTCGGTGTTGCCCTTGATCGCCACCAGCCGGTCGCCCAGCTCGCGCAGGCGGTCGAGGCACGCGGCCGGCTCGGGGCCGAACAGCACCAGGTCGCCGCCGAACAGCAACCGGTCGAAGCCCTCGGCCTGGGCCTCGGCGAGCACGGCGTCGAGCGCCGCCAGGTTGCCGTGCACGTCGAACAGGACTGCGTCTCGCACGGCCCGCCGCTCAGGCTCGGGCGTGCATCTCGCGCGCCAGCTCGGCGCAGTGCGGACAGGCGACGTGCGTCTCCTCGCCGACCACGCCCTCGAGTCGCCAGCCGGCGGGTACCATCGCCGCCTGATCGCCGTGCTGCGTGGTGGTGGCGCCGCACCGGCACGTGTACACCGCACAGACGTACGGATAGGGTGCCTCGACCACCTCGAAGGCGACGCTCATGACCACATCGTGACAGCAAGTACACCCTCTCCGCAAGCCCCGGGGCTGCGATGACGACGGTCGATTCGGTAGCCGCGCTGCCCGAGGACGTCCTCCGCCGGCGGCGGATGATCCTGATCGCCACCATCCTCGGGTCGTCGATGGCGTTCGTGGATGCGTCGGTCGTCAACATCGCGCTGCCCACGATCGGCCGCGACCTGAGCGCCGGCCTCGGCGCCCAGCAGTGGATCGCCCTGTCGTATTCGCTGGCGGTCGCGTCGCTGTACATCGTGGCCGGATCGCTCGGCGACCGCTACGGGCGCTGGCGGCTGTTCGTGTCGGGCGTGGCGGGATTCGCCGCGGCGTCGCTGCTGGCGGCGATCGCGCCCAACACCGCGATGCTGATCACGGCGCGGGTGCTGCAGGGGGTGGCGGGGGCGATGCTGACCACCAACAGCCTTGCGCTGCTGCGGGCCACGTACGGCGCGGACAGCGGCCGTGCGGTGGGGCAGTGGACGGCCTGGAGCGGGATCAGCTCGATGATCGGCCCGCCCGCCGGCGGCCTGCTGGTGCAGTACGCGTCGTGGCGGCTGATCTTCCTGATCAACCTGCCGGCGGCGCTGGTGGCCATCGCCGCGGCATGGTACGGGCGCGACCGTGAGGCGCTGCCGGCGCACCCGCGGCCGCTGCAGCCGGTGGGAGCGGTGGCGATCGCGCTCACCTTCGGTGCGCTCACCTACGGGTTGATCGAGGGCGCGCAGGTCGGGTTCGCGTCGGTGCTGTGGGCGTTCGGCCTGTCGCTGGCGGGGCTGGCGCTGTTCGTGGTCAGCGAGCGGCGCGGGGCGAATCCGATCCTGCCGCTGGAGCTCCTGCGCGCGCGGGTGTTCGTGGCCGCGAACGTCTACACGCTGCTCGTGTACGCGGCGCTGGGCGGGTCGAGCTTCTACCTGGCGCTGTATCTGCAGTCGGGAGCAGCCGGCTACTCGCCGTCGCGGGCGTCGCTGGTGTTCGTGCCGATCAGCCTGGTCATGTTCGTGCTGGCGGCCCGCTTCGGGCGGCTGGCCGACCGGGACGGGCCGCGGCGGTACCTGACGGCCGCGCCGCTGGTGATGTCGGTCGGCTACGTGCTGCTGATGTTCGTCACGTCGACGAACCCGCTGCGGCCGCTGCCGGGGGTGCTGGTGCTCGCGCTCGGGCTGGCGATGCTGGTCGCGCCGATCACGGCGACCGCGCTGAAGGCAGCGCCGGACGAGTTCGCCGGGATCGCGGCGGGGGTGAACACGACGGTGTCGCGCCTGGGCGGGCTGATCGCGACGCCGGTACTGGGGGTGGTGATCACGCTGGTGTTTGCCGCCACGGCAACACACCACAACATCGACCCGTTCGCGAAGCACCTCACGCCCGACCAGCGCGACGCCACGATCACGGCCTTCCGGGCCGCCATCCTGGCCAGCATCGGCCTCTGCATCGCAGGCTCTGTGGTGGCCTTCGTGTGGCTCCCAAAGGCCGGCGAACCCCACCGCTGAGCGGTCCGAGCCAGCATTACGTCGGCGTCACGGCTAGCAACGATCCTGCACCAAACGTCTGTCGTGGTCCTGATCGGGCTCTGAGCCCTGTTCGCGACCGAACCGGCTGTTCTCCACGAATCGTGGTCACAGCGGCTGTGACACCTGTCAGAGATCTGTGCCAGACCGTCAACGGGGGCCGAGTCGGGCTCTGAGCCCTCGACTGGCGACGAACCGGCCCTTGGCTGCAGGTTTTAGGGGTTCAGGTCGACCTGTAGCTGCACGCTGTTGTCGGCCGTGGTCGACGCCCGCCGTGGTACCGCGAGCGTGGTGCCTTTGACCATCGCCGCGGCCGCCCGCGGCGGCCCGCCCGGCCGCGGGTAGATCGGGAACGAACGGTCGGGCGCCTTCGAGCCCAGGCCGGTCAGCAGCGCCAGCATCACCACAACCACCGGTACGGCAATGCGCAGCATCGCTCTAGAAGAGACCGACCACGTGCTCGGTGGCGGCCAGAAGCCGGTCGAGTCCCTCGTCGCCGATGCCGATCCCCGGCAGGGCCACGAGCAGCGCCGCGTCGCCCTCTTCGCTCCGTTCCACCTCGACCAGCAGATCCGTGTTCGCATTCATCAGGGTGATCAGGTCGTTGCCGACCAGCTCGGCGAAGCGGTCGTTGTCGACGTCCGACGAGGCGATCACCTGGTGGTGCTCGTCGAAGTCGACGTCCCCAGTCTCGCGCACGTCGTCGCGGCCGAGCAGCCGGTTCCACCAGTCGCGATCCGACTGCTTCTTGGGGTGCACCGTCAGCCGCCGGAATCCCGGGTCGTCGATCGGCACGAGGAACAGCGTGAACCAGCTGCCGTCGACGCCACCGCCCCCGAACGCGTCGGACACCGTCGGCGATCCCACCGAGAACTCGTACAGCGTCGCGTCACGGCCGAGCACGTACCCCGCGTAGCTGGTCGCGGCGATCCCCATCATGCCCTCGCGCAGGAGCGGCGTCGCGCCGTTGGGCTCCGACTCTGTCGGGGTGAAGTCGTGGGCGATTGCCCAGGCCTCGGCGTCGGGAGCGATCTCGTCCATTCCTACCTCCATCTGGTTGATGGGCAAGCATATGTCCTGCATCGGGGTCAGGGGGTTAGTGCGAGTTGCCTGCCGAGACGACGCGCCACGAATCCCAGGTGATCTTGAGAATCACGAGTGTGATGGCAAGCCCGATCAGCGGGTCGGCCCGGGGTAGGCCGAGGGCGACCAGCCCGGCGCTCGCGATCACGCCCAGCGACACGAACCCGTCGGTGCGTGCATGGTTGCCGTCGGCGATCAGGGCCGGACTGTCCAGTCGCCGGCCTGCCCGAAGCCTGACGCGGGACGCGATCTCGTTGCCGGCGAACCCCACCACCCCGGCCGCGGCCAGTACCCACAGGTGCGTCAATGCCTGCGGGTGGAGCAGCCGTTCGACCGTCTCGAACAGCGCCACGCAAGCCGAGAAGAAGATCACCGCCACCACCGCCAGGCCTGCCAGTCGCTCGCCGCGCCGGCTGCCGACCCAGAACGCGATGCCGAGCGGCACCGCTGTCAGCGCGTCGCCTGCGTTGTGGATGAGGTCGGCCAGCAAGGCCACAGATCCCGACGCGAGGTAGATGCCAAGCTGTAGGACCGCGGCGGACGCCAGCACGAACAGGCTGATCGACACCGCCTTCACCCCCTCGCGTGAGCGCACGATCGATGCGTCGACCAGGCCGTGCGAGTGCCCGTGTCCGTCGGCCCCGTGGTGGTGATCATGACCACCGCGCTCGCCGCCATCCTCGCGGTGCTGATGGTCATGGGCGGCCGGATCGTTGTGGTCGAGCCCGCCCTGGTGCTCATGCTCATGCACGTGCTCGGTGTCCCCGTGACGGTGGGGATGCGTATGGCGTAGGACGGTCACGTTACTCAGAGTAGACCGATCAATTGATGTGAAACCATGGTTACCCTATCGTGCAAGCGTGCATCGCACTCGACGATCGGGGTGATGATGAAGCCTGTCCATGATCACCACTTATGACCATGAGTTGCTGATCCACGAGGGGTCGGTGACTTGAGCTCCGAAACGGCGGCGGACCGGGTTGGATCGGGATCGCCGGCGATCTCGAAGCCCTCCGAGTCGGAGGCCTTCCGCTTCTGGCTGAAGCTCGGATGCATCAGCTTCGGTGGGCCTGCCGGGCAGATCGCGATCATGCACGACGAGCTGGTCGAGCGCCGCCGCTGGATCTCCGAGCGCCGCTTCCTGCATGCCCTCAACTTCTGCATGGCGCTGCCCGGCCCCGAGGCCCAGCAGCTGGCTTCCTACATCGGCTACTCCATGTACGGCGTGCGCGGCGCGATCACCTCCGGCGGCCTGTTCGTGGCGCCGTCGTTCGTGCTGCTGTGCGGGATGAGCGCGATCTACGTCGAGTACGGCGAGGTCACCGCCATCGCCGGCGTGGTGCGCGGCCTGGGCGCGGCCGTGATCGCGCTGGTCGCGGCCGCGCTGATCCGGATCGGCGGACGTGTGATCCACGACGCCGCCGGCGTGATGCTGGCGGCGGGCGCGTTCGTGCTGATCGTGGCCGGGGTGCCGTTCCCGATCGTGATCGCCGCCGCCGCGCTCGCCGGGTACGTCGTCGGCCGGCGCGGCCACCCCCTGCTCGGAGGCAGCGACCCGCACCTGCCCGGTGGCGGCGAGCCGGTGGAGGAGGCCGCGCCGCTCGACTCCGGCCTGCGCCGCCGCTTCCTGCTCTCGCTCGCGATCTGGCTGATCCCGGTCGCCGTCCTGCTGCTGGCCGGCGGCTTCGTCGCGCAGCTGGCCGGCTTCTTCACGCTCGCCGCCCTGATCACCTTCGGCGGCGCCTACGCGGTGCTGCCGTTCGTGGCCAGCGCCGCCGTCAACCACTACGGCTGGCTGACCTCGCAGGACATGGTGGCGGGGCTGGCGCTGGGCGAGTCGACCCCTGGCCCGCTGATCATGGCCAATACCTTCGTCGGGTTCGTGGCCGCCTACAACGTCGAGGGCGGACTCGCCTGGGGGCTGCTGGGAGCGACCATCGTCACCGTCTGCACCTTCCTGCCCTCGTTCGTGTTCATCATCAGCGGCGCGCCCGTGATCGATCGCATCCGCCACACCGGCTCGTTCGCCCACTCCCTGCAGGGCGTCACCATCGCCGTGGTCGGCGTGATCGCCGCGCTCGCCGTGTTCGTCGCCCGCCACGCCGCTTTCCCCGGCGGCGATCCCGACTGGCTGGTGATCCCGCTGGCCGCCGCCGCCTTCATCGGCGTCTGGCGGTTCCGCGTGGGCGTCGTCACCACGGTGGTGGCCTGCGCGCTGGTGGGTCTGGCCGCCAGCCTCGTCGGCTGACCTGGGCTACGCCGCCGGCGGTGTGTTCTGGACGTCGTGCTCGGTGGCGTAGGTGTCCACCAGGTCGTTGATCGCGTCGCCGTCGGGGTAGGCGTAGTTGATCTTCACGAACGGCTCCCACTTGTCGGGCAGCGCGTCCTCGGGGAAGATCGCCTCGACCGGGCACTCCGGCTCGCAGGCGCCGCAGTCGATGCACTCCTCGGCGTCGATCACCAGCATCCGGCCCACCTCG
>DASUHV010000224.1:0-2898 GCA_036273355.1 Gaiellales bacterium | reverse complement strand
AGCTTCGCGATGACCAAGCAGCTACGGCGCAACCTCAGCTGGCAGGCGATCTTCCCGGGCTCGGACACCCAACAGGGGCGAACCGTGGCAGGCACGACCATCCTCGTGGTCCCGCGCCTGGGATCGAAGGCGTCACGCACCAGCGTCCCCCGCGGCACGTCGTTCACCTTCGGCGGCAAGTCAACGCCGAACATGCACGGCGCCCGGGTGCGACTGCAGGTGCGCCGCAAGACCAGCGGCTCCTGGCGCACGATCGCCACCGTCGCCGTGAACCGGCGCGGCGGCTACTCGCGCAAGGTTCACTTCACCAGCCCGGGCGCGGCGTACCTGCGCTGGAGCTACGCTGGTGGCGCATCGCACGCCTGGATGAGCGCCAACTCGCTCTCCCGGCGCGTCGCCATTACCTAGACCTGACTAGGGTTGGCCCATGCCACGGACGGTCGACCATGACCGCGCCCGGCGGATTGCCGTTCGCGCGCAGCTCCTCGACGGGTCGGCGGCCGGCGTCCTGGACACGGTGCGGCGTCTCGGCTTCCTCCAGATCGACCCGATCGCGACCGTTGCAACGCCGCAGGAGCTGGTGCTGTGGAGCCGGCTGGGAGCGTTCGACCGGGGGGAGCTCGACCGTCTGCTGTGGTCTGAGCGGCAGCTGTTCGAGTGGAACGCGCTGATCTGGCCGATCGAGTCGCTGCCGATGGTGCGGGCCTGGATGCGCGCGTACCGCCGCGCCAACACCACCGCCCGCGAACGCTGGTGGCGCCAGTTCCTCGAGCAGAACCAGGGTTTTCGCCGCTACGTGCTGCGCGAGCTGGAGCGCCGTGGGCCGCTGCTGTCGCGCGACCTCGAGGACCGGGCGGTCGAGCGTCGCCAGCGCCACCGCTGGCACGGCACACGCCACGTCGGGCGCATGCTCGAGATCCTGCAGCTGCGCGGCGAGATCGGGATCGTCGGCCGCAGCGGCGGCCAGCGGCTGTGGGACGTGGCGGATCGCTGGCAACCGCCCGACGATCACCCGCTCACCCGCCGCGAGGCCGACCGGCTGTTCGCGGAGCAGCGTTTCCGGGCGCTGGGCGTGCGCCTGGTGCAGGGCGAGTGGCAGGCGCATCCCGACATCGCGGATGACCCCGTGGGCGACCGCGTCACGGTGCTGTCGCCGTTCGACCGGCTGATCCACGACCGCGCCCGAACCGAGGCGCTGTTCGGCTTTCGCTACCGGCTGGAGATGTACGTCCCGCCCGCCAAGCGCGAGCACGGCTACTACGTGCTGCCGGTGCTTCGCGGCGACCGCATCGTCGGCCGGATCGAGCCCCGCTTCGACCGGCGAACAGGCGACATGCAGGTGCTGGGACGCTGGGGCGACACGTCGCAGGTCGATCCCGTGCTGGAGCGGCTGCGCAGCTTCCTACAGACGACGGCGGGCTAGCCCTCAGGCATGCACATCGACCTGGGAACGCTGGTCGTGATCGTCGCGCTGGCCGCCGCCTCGCCGCTGATCGTCGACGTGGTGCCGCGCATCGTGCTGCCCGTGGTGGTGGTCGAGATCCTGCTTGGGATCATCGTCGGCCCGCCGATCCTGAACCTGATCCATGTGACCGGCCTGGCACAGGTGCTCGCCGACTTCGGGCTGGCCTTCCTGTTCTTCCTGGCCGGGTTCGAGCTCGACCTCAACCAGCTGCGGGGAATGCCGGCACGGCTGGCGCTGACCGGCTGGGGCGTGTCGGTGGCGTT
Organism: Gaiellales bacterium; assembly: GCA_036273355.1. Lineage (GTDB taxonomy): Bacteria > Actinomycetota > Thermoleophilia > Gaiellales > JAICJC01 > JAICYJ01. The sequence continues at coordinate 1,170 of DASUHV010000224.1, read as the reverse complement.
GGCGCTGGTCGTGGCGGGGCTGCTGGAGGCGCTCGACGTGGTCGAGAGCACCCTGTTCGTGGGCGTGGCGCTGACCACCACCGCGCTCGGCACGCTCGCGCCGATCCTGCGTGACAACGGCGACGCCGAGGGACGGTTCGGCGCGCTGGTGGCAGCCGCCGGCGCGTTCGGCGAGGTCGGCCCGATCATCCTGATCTCGCTGCTGCTGAGCGAGACCTCCAGCCGCGGCATCTCGGCGTTGCTGCTCGTGGCATTCGGCCTGGTGACCGGCGCGGCCGCCTTCGCCGCGCCGCGGCTGAAACCGGTGCGCATCCTGCAGGTGCTCGAGGAGACGATGGAACGCACCGGGCAGTTCGCGGTGCGCCTGGCGCTGCTGATCCTGATCAGCCTCGTCTACCTCAGCTCGCGGCTGCATCTCGACCTCGTGCTGGGAGCCTTCTCGGCCGGCCTGCTGGCGTCGATCGCCTGCGGGCCGCGCGCCAAGCAGCTGATGCAGCCGCGCCTGGACGCGGTCGGCTTCGGCGTGTTCATCCCGATCTTCTTCATCGTCACCGGCATGCAGTTCGACCTGAACGCGATCACCAGCAGCGTCTCGGGCATGCTCAAGGTGCCTCTGTTCCTGGCGATGTTCCTGGTGGTGCGCGGGCTGCCCTCCCTGGTCATCTACCGCTACGCGCTGGCCGTCCGCGACCGGGTGGCGCTCGGCCTCTACGCCAGCACGGCGCTGCCACTGGGGGTGGCCGTCACCTCATTGGGGGTGAAGGACGGCGAGATGCGGGCCAGCACGGCGGCCGGCCTGGTCGGCGCCGCGATGGTGTCGGTGATGGTCTTCCCGCTGTCGGCGAACGCGATCCGGCGGCGCGGAGGCGCGGCCGAGACCGCCTCCTAGAGCAGCTCGGCGATGTCCTCCATCGCGTGCTCACGGTCCTCGGGGTCTGCGATGCCGGCCGTGGCCCGGCGGGCCTCCTCGGCGTGCGCGGTGGATTCGGCCTGGTCTCCGAGCACGCGGTAGGCGCGGGCCATCGCCTCGTGTGCGTAGGCGATATCGAAGTCGCCGATGCCGTGCTCAACGCAGGTGTCCAGGCACAGGCGCGCGTGCACCAGCGCCGGCTCGCCGCGGCCGAGCACGCTGTAGACGCGCGACACCTGCCACTCGCCGCGCGCGAAGTT
>DASUHV010000223.1:0-8796 GCA_036273355.1 Gaiellales bacterium | reverse complement strand
CGCATTCGACATCCACGAGAACCTTGCGACGGCGTTCATCGGCCCGTCCGGATGCGGAAAGACCACGCTGCTTCGCAGCATGAACCGGATGAACGATCTCATTCCGGGAGCTGAGGTCGCGGGCAGCATCACCTACCATGGGCAGGACCTGTTCGGCGCCGGCGTCGACGCGGTCGAGGTGCGCCGCCGCATCGGGATGGTGTTTCAGCGCCCCAATCCGTTCCCCAAGTCGGTCTACGACAACGTCGCGTTCGGCCTCCGGATCCACGGAATGAAGGACGACCTCAAAGACCGCGTCGAGAAGGCCCTACGCAATGCGGCGCTGTGGGACGAGGTCAAGGACCGCCTCAAGGACAGTGCGCTGTCGCTCTCGGGCGGGCAGCAGCAGCGGCTCTGTATCGCGCGGGCCCTGGCGATCGAGCCGGACGTGATCCTGATGGATGAGCCGGCCTCGGCGCTCGACCCGGTGGCGACGCTCGCCATCGAAGACCTGGTTGGCTCGCTCAAGAGCGACTACACGATCGTGATCGTCACCCATAACATGCAGCAGGCCGCCCGTGTCGCCGACATGACCGCCTTCTTCAGCGTCGACTCGGACGAGGCCGGTAACCGCAGCGGAGTGCTGGTCGAATCCGGGCCCACCTCGGATCTCTTCATCCGGCCATCGGATCCGCGCACCGAGGCATACGTCACCGGCCGATTCGGCTAGGCCTTTTCTGCCTGGTTATTCGAGCGCGAAGTCCTGGGATGCGTCGGTGAACTCCCGCAGCTCGCCGGACACGAGGTAGGCGGTTCGCTCGCCGATGTCGACGGCGTTGTCTCCGACCCGTTCCAGGCAGCGCCCGATCACGATCACGAACAGGCCGACCTCGGCGTCCCCGACGCTGGTGACGATGTTACGCGCGAGCCCGTAGTTCGTCTTGTTGATGACCTGATCCATCTCGACCAGTGACTCGGCGCTGGGCAGATCACGAGCGCCGAACGCCCGCATCGCGACCTGGATCATCTCGTCGGCCTGTGAGGCCATGATCTGCAGGTCGAGCGCGAGCTCGGCGTGGAGGCTCGCGGGGCCCATCAGCAGCGACAGCTTCGCGATGTTCACGCACTGGTCGCCGATCCGCTCCAGGTGGAGGTTGACGTGGATCATGCTGATCACGAGCCGTAGATCGACGGCCACCGGTGACTGCCTGGCCAGCAGCGACTCGATCGCCGACTCGATCCGGATGTGGATGCTGTCGATTCCGCGATCGGAGGCGATCACGCTCCGGGCCTGCTCGTCGTCGCGACGCAGCAGCGCATCGATGACCGTGGTCAACGAGCTGCGACAGAGGCGAGCCTCGTCCTGAATGAGCGCCTCGACCTCATCCAGGTCGCGCTGAAATTCCGACCGCGGCACCGCATCAGTATATGGCTGTCCGGTGGTGGTGAGGCTCCCAACCAGGGGCCGGTGGCGGGAGAGGCGTCCGCCTGCCGCGTGCGACCGGCCCTCCATGACGGGCCGCTTCGGCGGATCGGCCCTGGCGGGCGCTTGCGCGCACGCTGGTAGCATCACCGGACGTGAGCAGTGAGGCAGCACCGCCCGTTGCGACCCCTCCCGGCGACCCCGACGCCGAGCTGATCACGGCGCTCCTGTCCGAGCTTGACGTCAGCGATGGCCCGCTGGCCACCTTCGCCAAGTCCTACGCGCACCGGGTGCGGCTCGACCGGCTGGAGCCGCTCGACCCAGTCGAGCTGGCAGCGCAGGTGCGCGGTCTGTACGGGTTCGTCGATGCCCGTCGCGGTGAGGTGGGCGTGCGGGCGATCAACCCCACCGTCGACCGCGACGGCTACCGCACTCCCGGCACGGTGGTCGAGGCCAACACCGCCGACGCGCCGTTCCTGATCGACTCCGTGAGCGAGGCGCTGCGCGGCCGCGGCCTCGAGGTGCGCCACGTCGTGCACCCCGTGATGGGCGTGGAGCGCACCGACGAGGGCGGCGTGCGGTCGGTCGGGCCGGCCCGCGGCGCGCTGCACCGCGAGTCGATGATGCACTTCGAGGTCGACCGGCGCGTGCCCGACGACCAGCTGGACGACCTCGCACAGGCGGTGACGCGCGTGCTCGGCGACGTGCGGCTGTGCGTGCGCGACTTCCACGCGATGGTCGATCGCATCGACCGCATGGTCGAGTTCGCCCAGGGCGCGGTCACCCGCTACCCGAAGGACGAGGTCAGCGAGGCCGTGGCGCTGCTGCACTGGCTGCGCGCCGACAACTTCGTGTTCCTCGGATACCGCGAGTACGCGACCGCTGGCGAGGGTGACGCCGCCACGCTGCAGGCCGTCCCCGGCTCGGGGCTGGGGATCCTCTCCAAGATCGAGGGCTCCCAGTTCGCCGAGCCGGTGCCGCTGTCGGAGCTGCCGGCCGCCGTGCGCGACCGGGTGCTGGACAGCCCCCTGGTGATCGTCTCCAAGACCAACCGCGAGGCCACCGTGCATCGCCGCGTGAAGATGGACTACATCGGCGTGCGACAGGTCGGCGAGGATGGCCGGCTGGTGGGTGAGCTGCGCTTCGTGGGCCTGTTCACCAGCAAGGCGCTGATGGAGCCGGCCCGTGAGATCCCGCTGATCCGCCGCAAGCTCGACTACATCATGGAGTCGGAGGACCTGTTCCCGGGATCGCACGACTTCAAGGCCGTCGTCAGCATCTTCGAGAGCTTCCCCAAGGACGAGCTGTTCGCGTCGGGCACCGAGGACCTGCGTGAGACCGTGATGGCGCTGCTGGGGCTGCAGGAGAAGCGGCACGTGCAGCTGTTCGTGCGCCCCGACCTGCTGGGCAGGTTCGTCACGGCGACCGTGGCACTGCCGCGCGACCGTGTCTCAACAGAGCTGCGGCTGCGGCTCCAGACCCTGCTCGAGGAGCGCTACCACGGGGAGTCGATCGACTACCACCTGTCGCTGGGGGAGACCGATCCCGCCCGCTTCCACTTCATGGTGCACGTGCCCGAGGGCGGCATCCCGGACGTGTCATTCGACCAGCTCGAGCGCGAGGTGCTCGCGGCGACGCGCACCTGGGACGACGCCCTCACCGACGCGCTCGTGGACAGCCACGGAGAGCTGCAGGGCGAGGCGCTGGCCCGCCGCTACTCCGGGCTGTTCCCCGACTACTACAAGACCGCGTCGCCGATCCGCATGGCCCAGTTCGACGTCGACCAGTTCGAGTCGCTGGGCGCCGAACGCCCCTATACGGTCGCGCTCCAGAACGAGGAGGGCACGGCGGAGCCGCTGACCCGGCTGAAGCTGTACAAGACCGGCGGCAAGGCCCCGCTGTCGGATCTGCTGCCGGTGCTGGAGGCGCTGGGACTGACTGTGGTCGAGGAGGTGCCGACCCGGCTCCAGGAGCACGAGGGAAGCGGCCGCTACCTGCACGACTTCGGCGTGCTCGGCGCCAACGGCTGGCCGCTCGACCTCGACCGGGTGGGCGAGCTGGTGGCCGACACGGTGCGGGCGGTCTGGGACGGCCGGGCCGAGAGCGACTCGCTGAACCGGCTGGTGCCGGCGGCTGCGCTGAGCTGGCGCCAGGTGGCGATGCTGCGCGCGTACCGCCAATACCGGCAGCTGCTGGGCGGCGGCTTCACCAAGCGCTACGTGAACGACGCCTTCGTGCGCAACTGGGAGCTCGCGGGGCAGCTGGTGGCGCTGTTCGAGCACCGGCTCGACCCATCGCGTGACGGCGACGCGGCGTCCGAGCAGCTCGAGGCGCAGATCGTGGCCCGTCTGGACGAGATCTCCAGCCTCGACGACGACCGCATCCTGCGCAGCTTCCTGGGCATGATCCTGGCCACCGTCCGCACGAACGTCTTCAAGCACGAAGGCACGCTGCCCTACATGGCGTTCAAGCTGAACTGCGAGGACGTGCCGGGGATGCCGAAGCCGGTGCCGCGCTGGGAGATCTTCGTGTACTCGACCGAGATGGAGGGTGTGCACCTGCGCGGCGGCTTCGTCGCCCGCGGCGGCATCCGCTGGTCGGACCGGCTGGAGGACTACCGCACCGAGATCCTGGGGCTGATGAAAGCGCAGATGGTCAAGAACTCCGTGATCGTCCCGACCGGGGCCAAGGGCGGGTTCGTGCTGAAGAAGCCGCCCGCCGGCCGTGCCGAGCTGCTTGAGGAGGAGCGCCGGCAGTACATCGTGCTGATGCGCGGCATGCTCGACCTGACCGACAACATCGTGGGCGGCGAGATGCGCCGACCGGAGGGCGTCTGGGTGCTCGACCGCGATCCCGACGCCTACCTGGTGGTCGCGGCCGACAAGGGCACAGCCCACCTGTCGGACACCGCCAACGAGATCAGCGCCGAGTACGGCCACTGGCTGGGGGACGCCTTCGCGTCGGGCGGCTCGGCCGGCTACGACCACAAGGCGCTCGGCATCACCGCCAAGGGCGCGTGGGAGAGCGCCAAGCGCCACTTCGCCGAACTGGGGCTTGACGTGATGACCGAGCCGTTCACGGTGATCGGCATCGGCGACATGTCCGGGGACGTGTTCGGCAACGGCATGCTGCTCTCCCCGGCCATCCGGCTGGTGGCGGCGTTCGATCACCGGCACGTGTTCATCGACCCCGACCCGCCGCCGGAGGCGCTGGCGGAGCGGCAGCGCCTCTTCGACCTGCCGGCCAGCTCCTGGGACGACTACCAAAGGACGCTGATCAGCGAGGGCGGCGGGGTATGGCCGCGCTCCGCGAAGGGGGTGCCGCTGTCGCCGCAGGCCCGCGCTGCGCTCGGCATCGAAGCCGAGAGCCTGCCGCCTACCGAGCTCTGCCAGGCGATCCTGCGGGCTCCCGTCGACATGTTCTGGAACGGCGGCATCGGCACGTTCGTGAAGGCCTCCGACGAGTCCCACGCCGAAGTGGGCGACCGTGCCAACGACGTGCTCCGGGTCGATGGCGCCGACCTGCGCTGCCGAGTGGTCATCGAAGGAGGCAACCTCGGGTTCACGCAGCGTGGCCGGATCGAGTTCGCCGTCGCCGGCGGGCGGATCAACACCGACGCGATCGACAACTCGGCCGGCGTCGACTGCTCGGATCACGAGGTCAACCTGAAGATCCTGCTGGCCCAGGCGATCGAGGCCGGCGAGCTGACGATGGAGGGCAGGAACGAGCTGCTGGAGTCGGTCGCAGACCACGTCACCAGCCACGTCCTCTACGACAACTACCTGCAGGTGCAGATCCTGTCGAAGGAGTCTGCGGCGTCGCCCCAGCGGATGGAGGCCTACGAGGCGCTGATGGAAGAGCTGGAGCAGGCCGGTCTGCTCGACCGGGCGCTCGAGTTCCTGCCGGGGGTGGAGCGGATGGCCGAGCGCGAGGCCGCCGGGACCGGCATGGTGCGGCCCGAGCTGTGCGTGCTGCTGGCCTACGCGAAGCGGCTGGTGCGCGACCAGCTGCTGCCCTCCTCGCTGCCGGACGACCCGTATCTGGACGACGACCTCGCGATGTACTTCCCCGGCCCGGTCGTCGAGCGGTTCGGCTCGCACCTGGTCACGCACCCGCTGCGCCGCGAGATCATCGCCACGATCCTCGTCAACGACGTGATCAACTCCATGGGTAGCACCTTCGTGGCGCGGATGGCGGCCGAGACTGGGTCGTCGGCCGACGAGATCTGCCGCGCATTCCTGATCGCCCGCGACGTGACCAACGCCCGCAAGCACTGGGACCGGGTGGAGGCGCTGACCAGCGAGGTGCCAACCGATGTCGCTGCCGACCTGATGATCGGCGTCGATCGCATGGTCGAGCAGTACACGCGCTGGTACCTGCGCAACGACCCCGATCTGGGCCTGGAGTCCACCATCGCTCGCGACCGGCCGGGCTTCGCCGAGCTGCTGGCGCACCTCAAGGAGGTGGCCACCGCAGCCTGGCAGGAGCAGTTCGACGAGCGGCTGGGCGGCCTCGAGGAGCAGCACGTGCCGCCGGAGGCGGCCCGCTTCGGGGCGACCGTCCCCGACCTCGTCTACGGGCCCGACGTGATCGCCGTGGCCCGTGAGACCGGGCGCACGATCCCCGAGGTGGCCCACGCCTTCTTCCTGGTCGGCGAGCGGCTGTACCTGAACACGGTCGAGCACCGGGTCTCGCAGCTGCCGGCCAAGACCCGCTGGCAGCGCATGGCATGGCGCTCGCAGCTGGACGACCTGCGGCTGCTGCGCCGCCAGATCGTGGCGCACGTGATCGAAGGCGCGGGCGCCGCCGGCATCGAGACCGCGCTGGACGAGTACCTGGCCGCACGCTCGGATCCCTACGACCGTCTGACGGCGCTGGCGGGCAACACCGCCGGAGGCCAGGTCGACGATGCCTCGGCGGTGATGGTGATGGTGCACCAGATCCGCCAGGTCGTGGCGTGAACAGGCTCGCGGGCGAGACCAGCCCCTACCTGCTGCAGCACGCGTCCAACCCGGTGGACTGGTACCCGTGGGGCGAGGAGGCGCTGGAGCGGGCGCGGCGCGAGGATCGCCCGATCCTGCTCTCGATCGGCTACGCCGCCTGCCACTGGTGTCACGTGATGGCCCACGAGTCGTTCGAGGATCCCGAGACCGCGGCGCTGATGAACCGGCTGTTCGTGAACGTGAAGGTCGATCGCGAGGAGCGTCCCGACCTCGACGCCGTCTACATGAACGCCGTCGTCCAGTTCACGCAGGGGCACGGCGGCTGGCCGATGACCATGTTCCTGACGCCGGCCGGCGAGCCCTTCCACGGCGGCACCTACTTCCCACCGCAGCCGCGGATGGGTATGCCCTCCTTCAGCCAGGTGCTGGAGGCGGTGGAGCTGGCCTACCGCGAGCGGCCCGACGAGGTGAACGAGCTGGGCGCGCGGATGGCCGAGCACCTGCGCGAGTCGGCGCAGCTGGCCGCGGGCGAGGCGGAGCCGGCCGAGTCGCAGCTGGAGGCGGCGGTGGCGTCGATGCGGAGGGCCTTTGACCCGGAGTGGGGCGGCTTCGGCCGGGCGCCCAAGTTCCCGCCCGCGCCCGCGATCGAGTTCCTGCTGCGGATGTGGCGGCGCACCGGCGAGGGAGATCCGATCGAGATCGCGACGACCACGCTGGACGGCATGGCGCTGGGCGGCATGTACGACGTGCTCGGCGGCGGCTTCTCGCGCTACTCCGTCGACGAGCAGTGGCTGGTGCCGCACTTCGAGAAGATGCTCTACGACAACGCGCTGCTGGCATCGGCCTACCTGCACGCGTGGGTGGTCACCGAGCAGCTGGGCTACCGCGACGTGTGCGAGCGTACGCTCGACTTCATGCTGCGCGAGCTGCTGCTGCCGGGCGGCGGGTTCGCCGCGGCTCTGGACGCCGACACGGACGGCGAGGAGGGCCTCACCTACGTGTGGACGCCGGCCCAGATCCGGGCCGCGCTGGAACCGGGGGCGGCCGAGCGCGCGCTCGCCTACTACGGCGTCAGCGAGCCCGGCAACTTCGAGGACGCGAACATCCTGCGCCCGTCCGGGCCGCCGCCCGGCGACCTGGAGCAGATCCGCTTGGCGCTGCTGCGGGCGCGTGAGCAGCGGCCGCAGCCGGCGCGGGACGACAAGGCCATCGCCTGCTGGAACGGGTTCGCGCTGGCGGCGCTGGCCGAGGCCGGCTGGCGGCTGGGCCAGCCCGCTTACCTGGATGCCGCGCGGCGCTGCGCGACCTTCCTGCTGGAGGCGATGACCGACGATCGGGGGCGGTTGCTGCGGAGCGCCCGCGACGGTGCCGGCCGCATCCCGGCCTTCCTCGACGACCACGGCGCCGTCGCTCTGGGGCTGCTGGAGCTGTACACCGCCACCGGCGAGCGTCGCTGGCTGGATGCGGCGGAGCGGCTGGTGGAGAGCGTCCGCGAACGGTTCGCCGATGCCGAGCGGGGCGGGTTCTTCTACACGGCCGCCGACGGCGAGCAGCTGATCGCCCGCCACAAGGAGCTCGACGACAACCCGACGCCGTCCGGCCAGTCGCTGATGGCCACCGTGCTGCTGCGCCTGGCGCGGCTGCGCGGCGACCAGCGGATGGAGCAGGAGGCGGCCGCGGTGCTGCGCCTGGCGGAGCCGTACCTGGAGCGAGCCGCTCCGGCCCTGGGCCAGCTGCTGTGCGCGCTCGAGATGCACCTCTCGCCGCCGCAGGAGATCGCGATCGTGGGACCGGACGACCACCCCGAGACGCCGCTGCTGGTGGCGGCCGCACGCTCCGGCTTCCACCCCAACGCCGTCTACGCCTTCGGCGACGGACGGTCGCCCGACGACCTGCCGCTGCTCGAGGGCAAGTCGCTGGTGGATGGGCTGCCGGCCGTGTACATCTGTGAGCGCTTCGCCTGCCGGGCGCCGCTGACCGACCCGGCGGCCGTGGCCGAGGCGCTGGCGTGACCGTCGACCTGGAGCCGCTGAAGCGCGATGCGGCCGAGGCTGCGATCGAGGCCGAGGTGCGAAGCGGGATGGTGCTCGGGCTGGGCACCGGCTCGACCGCCGCCTGGCTGCTGGAGGGGCTTGCGCGGCGGCTGTCGGACGGCACGCTGTCGGAGATGGCGGGCGTCCCCACGTCCGAGCGCACCGCGCAGCGCTGCCGCGAGCTCGGCATCCCGCTGATCGACCTCGAGCGGCGGCCCAGCCTCGACCTCGCGATCGACGGCGCCGACGAGATCGCGCCCGACCTGTCGCTGATCAAGGGCCTGGGCGGCGCTCACCTGCGCGAGAAGGTCGTGGCCCGCTCGGCCGATCGGTTCGTGGTGGTGGCGGACGAGACGAAGCTGGTGTCGCGGCTGGGGGAGCAGGCCCCGGTGCCGGTCGAGGTGATCCCGTTCGCGCG
>DASUHV010000222.1:0-15764 GCA_036273355.1 Gaiellales bacterium | reverse complement strand
GGATGTGAATGCCGACGACCGGCTCGGTCGCCGGACACCCTGGCCCAGTCGAGGTCGCGCCACACCCCGAACCCGGGCACCGTCTCCCACGGCATCTCACCGAGGTTGAGGATGAACCAGCCCTCACCGGCCGGCAGCCGGCCCTCCGTTGTCTCGTCGATCCGAGCTTCGCGCACGTGTGAGCCCTCCTTCAGTACGCCGGCGGGTAGCGCAGCATCCAGGGCCGCAGCCGCTGCAGCAGCTCCACGCGGGCCGGGTCGACCGCCCGCACCGCCGCGTCGGCCGACGCTGCCACCTCGGCGCCGAGCGCGTCCATATCAACGTGCAGCGGCCGGCCGTCCTGCGCGAGCACCCGCCCGCCGACAAGCACCTGCCGCACGTGTCGCCGCCGGGCGCGGGCCACCACCAGATCGTGGTAGGGGACGGCGGGCGAGGTGTAGACCCCGCGCATCGCATCAAGGTCGAGCACGACCGCGTCTGCCCGGTACCCGGGCTCCAGCCGGCCGACCTGACCCTCGCGCCCGGCGATGCGGGCGCCGCCCTCCCACGCCATCCGCAGGATGTCGCGCGCATCGAGCAGCGGCTCCGGTCCCTCGCAGACCCGCTGCGTGATGTGCGCGGCCCGCACCTCGCTGAGCATGTCGTCGTCATCGTCGAGCGTCATGTCGTCGCTGCCCAGGCCGACGGTGACGCCGCGCGCCACCAGGCGACGCACAGGCGCAATGCCGCAGGCCAGCCGCAGGTTCGAGGAGCAGTTGTGGGCGACCATCGCGCCGCGCTCCGCCATCAGGTCGATGTCCGGATCGCGCAAGTAGACGCCGTGGGCGATCGCCGTGCGGTCGCCCAGCACGCCCCGGTCGGCCAGCCTGCGAAGCTCGTTGCCCGCATGGACGTCGTCTCCCCAGGCCAGCTGGCGGCGGCTCTCGAGCGCGTGCAGGTGGACGCCGATCCGGAGCGCCGCGGCCGCCTCGCCGACGGCGTCGACCAGCTCGTCGGACGCCCACTGCGGTGCCGCGATCGACAGCTGGACGCCGATCATCTCGTCGCCCGCAAGCCGCCCGTGCAGCTCCGTGATGGCGTCGATGTAGACGCTGTTCGGGATGCGGGGGCCGTCCACGAGCGCCCGCGCGGGGCCGGACAGGTCGTCCGGCAGGCTGTCGATGAACCGCGCGTCGTCGTCGTAGACGAAGGAGGCGCGGTCACGCCAGTAGGGCGCGAGCGCGGTGCGCAGCCCGGACTCACGATGGGCGCTGACCGCTCCCTCGAGCTCTGCCAGGTAGCCGCCGGCGGGATCGTCGCCGTAGCCGTGCTTGGCGGGGAAGTGCGAGTGCACGTGCGTGGTCACCCCGCTGGTCAGCATCAGCATCGACTTGTAGAGCGTGGTCAGGTAGGCGTCCACGGACGGCAGCGCGTGCATCAGCGCCATCCACGGCTCGAACGGCTCGTCCACGAACCCCATCTGGAAGGTGGACACGCCCTCGGCGTGCTGATGGGCGTTCACCAGTCCCGGCATCACCAGCATGCCGGGGCCGCCGGCGCGGCGCGCTTCAGGGTGCGCGGCCGCGAGCTCGCCGGCGTCGCCCAGCGCCGTGACGACGCCGTCGCTGACAAGCACGGCCGCGTCGGCGATCGGCTCGCCCGCGGCCGACGGAAGCACGACCGCCCCCTCGATCAGGAGCTCGCCGGCGGCGCTGTCAGCGGAGTGCATCGGGTGAGTATGGCAGCCGATACACTCGCCCACCATGACCACCATCCGGGCCGCAGTGCTGGAGGGAGTCGGGGGCGACCTCGAGGTGCAGGAGCTTGACCTGGCACCCCCGCGGGCCGGCGAGGTGCAGGTGCGGCTGCTGGCGAGCGGCGTCTGCCACAGCGATCTCAACGCCATCGACGGCACGGCCGAGACCCGCTGCCCGGCGGTGCTCGGACACGAAGGGGCGGGCGTGGTCGAGGCGGTCGGTGACGGCGTGACTCGGGTCGGAGTGGGCCAGCACGTGGCGCTCTCGTGGGCGCCGTCGTGCGGCCGCTGCGCCGAGTGCCTGGACGACCTGCCGCACCTGTGCGGTACAGCCTGGCCGATGATGGCGCAGGGCACGCTGCTGGACGGCACCACGCGGCTGTCGCGCCGCGGCGAGCCCGTCTACCACTACTCGTTCATCTCGTCCTTCGCCGAGCGTACGGTGCTGCCCGAAGCGTCGTGCGTGCCGATCCCGGATGACGTGCCGGCCGAGGTGGCCGCGCTGGTGGGCTGTGCGGTCACCACAGGGATCTGCGCCGTGTGGCGCAGCGCGCAGGTGCGCGCCGGCCAGCGCGCCGCCGTGATCGGCTGCGGCGGCGTCGGCCTCTCGGCGGTGATGGGCCTGGCCGCCGTGGGCGCGGCGCCGATCATCGCCGTCGACCTGCACGAAGGGCGGCTGGAGGCCGCGCTGTCACTGGGGGCAACGGACGCCGTCCAGGCCGCGGCCACCGCCGAGGAGACGGCGGAGCGGGTGCGGGAGGCATCGGACGGCGGAGTCGACGTGGCTATCGAGGCCACCGGCCGCAGCGACGCGATGCGGGCCGCGTTCCTCTCGACGCGGCGCCGCGGCACCGCCGTGCTGATCGGGATTCCGGCCGAGGACGCGGTGCTGGAGCTGCCGGCATTGTCGATCCCGCGCATGGAGCGGCGCGTGATGGGAGCGCTGTACGGCTCGGCCCGGCCGGAGCGCGACTTCGTCGTGATCCTCGACCAGTACGCGCGGGGACGGCTGCCACTCGACCGGCTGATCTCACACCGCCTGCCGCTCGACGGGATCGGCGAGGCCTTCGACCTGCTGCGCTCGGGCAGCGGCCGCAGAGTCGTGCTGGATCTGGCGGACCAGTCCTAGTCGATCGACCGGCGCAGGAACCGGCCGTGGGTTGGCTCACCCAGCCACTCGCCGCGGTCGGCGATCACCCGGCCGCGGCTGATCGTGACGACCGGCCAGCCGCGCACGTCCTGCCCGTCGTAGGTGGAGTGATCGATGTCCGAGTGCAGGACGGCGGCCGACAGCCGCCGCGTCGCGGCCGGGTCGAACAGCACGATGTCCGCATCGCGCCCCGGCTCCAGCCGGCCCTTCTGTGGCAGACCGTGCAGCCTGGCCGGCGCGGTGCAGCAGACGTCGATCCAGCGCCGCCGGCCGATGCGGCCGTCCAGCACCCCGCGGTCGTGCATCAGCGCCAGCCGCACCTCTACCCCGCTCGTGCCGGACCGGTGGCGCAGGCGACCCGACTGGTCGGCGACCCGGCGGCGAGGGCCGTGGTCGGTCGAGACGACGTCGAGCGTGCCCTCGGCCAGCGCCCGCCACAGCGCGTCGCGGTGCTCCTGCGGCCGCAGCGGCGGCGTGCCCATGAACTGCGGCGCCAGCTCGGGATCGAGGTAGAGCTCGTCGCCCAGCAGCAGATGGTGCAGCAGCGCCTCGCCGAAGGCGGCCTGGCCGGCCTCGCGCGCACGCCGCAGCTCGGCCAGCGAGTCGGTCGTGGTGAGGTGGAACAGCAGCAGCCGGCAGCCCGCCAGCCGTGCCAGCGCCAGCGCACGGTGGGCGGCCTCCCCCTCCATCACGGGCGGGCTGATGGACGGGTACCAGCGCGGGTCGGTGCGGCCCAGCTGCTCCAGCTCACGCGACAGCTCGGCCACGATGGCGCCGTTTTCCGCGTGGACGACGGCCATGCCGTTGTTCTCGGCGACGCGCTGCATCGCCCGGAAGATGATGTCGTCGGGCAGCTGGTAGGTCTCGTAGGTCATGAACATCTTGACCGTGGGCACGCCCTCGGCCATCACCGCCGGGATCTCGTCCACCCGCGCCAGCGACGGCTCGCGCAGGTTCAGGTGCAGGCCGTAGTCGATCGGGCAGTGGCCGTCGGCCTCGGCTCGCCGCTTGCGGAAGCCCTCCATCAGCGGCGTGCCCGGCTCCACCTGGGCCTGGTCGATGATGGTGGTCACGCCACCGAAGGCCGCCGCCGTTCCGCCGGTCTCGAACGTGTCGTCGTACACGTGCAGCGGCCGGTCGGTTCGCATGTGCACGTGCCCGTCGACCGCTCCCGGGATCACGTACAGCCCGTCCGCCTCGATCTCACGGCGGCCGCGCAGGCCCGGCGCCACGGCCGCGACCAGCTCGCCGTCGACCGCCACGTCCGCCGTCCGCTCACCGTCCGCGCCGATCACGCGGCCGCCGCGGATCACCAGCTCGTGGTCGCTCACGACCCGACGGTGACGCGGCCGCCGCCGGCCAGCGCCCGCTCACACGCCAGCGCGACCTCGAGCGTGCCGGCGGCCTGTTCGACGGTGCACGCGACCAGGCCGGGATCGCCGGCCCGCACCGCATCCAGGAACCGCTCCAGGCCGCGCTGGATCGGAGGCGCGCCGGTGCGCAGCGACACCTCGGCGCCGCCGCGGACGCCGGTGGCCGAGAAGCCGGGGTCGAGCTCGACCCGCACGGCCGACCCGGCAGACACCAGGTCGAGCGTGTAGCGGGAGGGCAATCCAGGCTGCGTCCAGGCCACCAGCACGGTTCCGAGCGCGCCCGAGCGGAAGCCGAGCGTGAGCACGATCACGTCGTCGATGTCGGATCCCACCGGCCGCTGGTCGCCCGCCAGATCGACCTGCGAGCCTGCTGCCTGCACCCAGTCGACCTCCCCGGCGATCGCCCGCTGCAGGTCGATGTGGTGGCTGGCCCGCTCCAGCACCTGGCCACCACCCTGGGCCTGCTGCACGAACCAGGGCCGCCCGGCCGTCGCTCCCACGCTGTAGGAGGTGAGCAGGCCGAGCGGGTCGGCGGCAGCCGCGGCGGCCAGTTCGGGAAGGAAGTCGAGCGCGCGGTACTGATAGCCGACGGCGACCAGCGCTCCGGCGCTGCGCACCGCGCCGGCGATGGCGACAGCGTCGTCGTGCGTGCGGGCCACCGGCTTTTCCAGGTACACCGGCAGCCCCCGCTCGACGGCGGCCTCCAGCGGCTCGCGGTGTGCCAGCGGGGGCGTCAGCACCATCACGGCGTCCATCTGCTCCTGGTCGAGCATGGCCCGCCAGTCGTCGTGCACGGCCGCTCCGGCCGCGGACGCGACTCGCTCTGCGCGCGTGCGATCGAGGTCGGCCACCGCGACGACGGAGACCTGCGGCAGCTCCGCAACGCTCTGCAGGTGCCGGTCTGCGATCCAGCCGGCGCCGATCATCCCCAGCCGCAGGTCGGCGGTCATGACGAGAGCTCCGGCACCTCCGGAGCGTACACCGGCAGCCGCAGCACGAAGCCCGCCGACACGGTTGCCGCCGCGAGCAGCGCCGCCCCCAGCGCGAACAGCAGCTCGGGGCTGTGCAGGCTGGCCAGCAGCCAGCCGGACAGCGCCGTCACCGTCGCGATCACGCCGTACTCGAAGGCGTTCCACGTGACCGTCACGTTGGGCCGGGTGTCCGGCTCGATGCGAGCCAGCGCCGAGTCCACGATCAGCGGCCAGGCTCCTGTGGCGACGAAGGAGGTGGCGATCAGCGCCAGCACGAACAGCGGTGCACCGAGCGTGCTGGTGGACGCGCACAGCGCCAGGCTGAGGACGGCACCGGCGCCGAGCAGCAACAGGATCGCCCTGCGATGGCCGCTCTCGCGGGTGATGATGCGGCCGGCAAACGCACCGCCGATCTTGCCGGCCTGGACGCACGCCACGGTCAGACCGACCACGAACGGTGCCAGGTGGAAGTCGCGCAGAAGCACGATCGGCGTCAGCGGCAGCATCATCGCCAGCGCGGAGACCAGCAGCAGGTCGGGCAGCTGCACCGCCACCGCCTGCGGCGAGGTGCGCGGGCGCAGTCCGCGCGGGACGGCGTCGCGCTCGCGGCGAGGGCGCCACAGCACCCCGGCCAGGAGCATCGCGGCCAGCGCCAGCCCGTAGCTGAGCTGGATGGCGTCCGCCTCGCCGATGCCCGCGTGGCGCACGACTGCGGCAACGATGCCGACGATCGCGGAGCCTCCGGCGACCCCAAGCGTGTAGGCGGCGTAGTGGTGGGCGAAGGCGCGTTCGCTATCGTCGCGGCCGGACGAGCGGCCGAGCAGCGTCTGGCTGGCGACCCAGAACAGGCCGATGCCGGCGCCGACCAGAGCTGTGCCCACCACCATCCACGCGGTGGACGACGCGGCCATCAGCACCGCCTGGCCAGACGCGGTGACCGCGATCGACGTCACCAGCAGGTTGCGGGCGCTGCCCACCATCCTGCCGACGACGCCGGCCCCCAGCGCGGCCAGCGCCACGGCGACGGTGACCGACGCGAGCAGCTGGCCGGCCAGCGAGGCGGGCCGGTGCATGGCCGCGACGTGCAGGGGGACGGCCACGGCCAGCACCCCGAAGGAGAGCCCGGACAGCGCCGCAACCGGGTAGAAACCGCGTCGGGGGTTGCTCATCAAGCGGCCCGGTGACCCAGTGCCTCGGACACGCGCGCGGCCGCGTTGAGCGCCGCCGGCAACAGCTCCTCGCGAACCCGCTGCTCGGAGACGCGGAACCGCGGGCCTCCCAGAGCGATCGCGGCCACCACCATGCCGCCCGCATCGCGGATCGGCACCGCGACGCCGCAGTAGCCGTCCTCGCCCTCGCTGATGCGGATGGCGTGGCCCTGCCGGCGCACCTGTGCCAGCTCGGTGTCGGACAGGCCCGGCGCGTCGGCGGGCGCCTCGGCCACGAGCCGGTCGATCACGTCGCCGGGCTGGTACGCCAGCAGCAGCCGGCCGGTGACGCCCTCCGTCAGCTCGTGGCGGACGCCGACCCAGTCGACGTTGACGGTGACGTGGCGGCTGGACGCCTGGTCGAGGTAGGTGATCTTGTGCGCGTCGAGCACGCCCAGCCAGGCCGTCTCGCCGGTGGCGTCGCGCAGCTCGCGCAGCACCTGTCCGGCCTGCGCGCGGACGGGGAAGCGGTTCAGCACGTAGCCGGCCAGCGGCACCAGCCCCAGGCCCAGGCGATAGCTGGCCGAGCCCTCGGCCTGCTCCAGCAGCCCGCGGCGCTCGAGCGTCGCCATCAGCCGCGACGCGGTGCTGCGGTGCACGCCCAGCGCCTTGGCGGCATCGCCCACGCCGACGACCGTGCGGTGCTCGTCGAACAGCTCCAGGATCGTGATCGCACGCTCGACAGCCTGGCACCCGGAGATCTGTTCCATGCGCTCATACTACGCATCTCGTGCATAATATGCACGTTAAGGGCACGTTAAGCACAAGGTGGTCTGACCTTAGCCTGACCGTCGGTGGCCGACCGGCGGTGTCAGGCTGAAGCCAGACACTTCGCCTCAGGCGACCGAGTCGCCGGTCGCGTCGGCGGCGGCGGCGGCATCCTGCGTCTGCAGCCGCTCCAGCTCGTCGGGCGCGATGTGGCAGCGGTAGCTCTGGCCGCCGGCGCTGTCCTGCCAGGGCGGCTCCTCGGTCTTGCAGATGTCGCCCAGGTAGCGCGGGCAGCGCGTGTGGAAGCGGCAGCCGCTGGGCGGATCGCTGGGGCTGGGCAGCGTCCCGCGCAGCTTGATGCGGGCCTTCGCGTCGATGTCGAGGGTGGGGATGGCCGACAGCAGCGCCTCGGTGTAGGGATGGTGGGGCGCGCTGAACACGGCCTCGCTGGGGCCGACGTCCACGATCTGCCCCAGGTACATGACGGCGATCCGGTCGGCCACGTAGCGGACCACCGCCAGGTCGTGGGAGATGAAGACGTAGGAGACGCCCTCGCGCCGCTGCAGGTCGACCAGCAGGTTCAGGATCGCCGCCTGCACGGACACGTCCAGCGCCGACGTCGGCTCGTCGCACAGCACCATCGACGGCTTGCCGGCGAACGACCGCGCGATCGCCACCCGCTGCTTGAGCCCGCCCGAGAGCGCCGAGGGCCGCACGTCCAGGTGGCGCGGCTCCAGCCGTACCGACCTGGTCAGCGCCTCCAGCTCGGCGTCCTGCTGGCCCTTGCTCCTGACGCCGGCCAGCAGCTGCAGCGAGCGGCGCAGGATCGAGCCGACCGTGTGGCTGGGGTTGAGGGCGTTGTCGGGATTCTGGAACACCATCTGCAGCCGGCGCCGCGCCTCGCGGCCACGCGACCGGCCCTTCGTGACGTCCATGTGCTCGAACTCGATTGTGCCCTCGGTGGGGTCGATCAGGCCCACGATGCACTTGGCCAGCGAGGTCTTGCCGCTGCCGGACTCGCCCACCAGCCCCAGCACCTCGCCGCGGGCGACGTGGACGTCGACGCCGGCGACAGCCAGGACCGCGTTCGTGCCGGAGCCGTAGGCCTTGACGAGCTCCTGCACCTCGAGCAGCATCTCCTGCTCGACGGTCGCGGCCGGCACCTGCTCGATCCCCGGCGCCTGCGGCGGGATGCCCGGCACCTCCTCGTGGAAGAAGCAGCGGGCGCCGTGCCGCTCGTTCACCGGCTCGATCTGCGGCGGCTCGGTGCGGCAGCGGTCGCGCGCGATCGGGCAGCGGTCGGCATACACGCAGCCGGCGATCTCGGCGCCCAGCGGCGGCAGCGACCCCGCGATCGAGTCCAGCCGGTCGGTGTCCTTGCGCATCCCCAGCCGCGGCATGCAGCGCAGCAGCGCCAGCGTGTAGGGATGCCGCGGGCTCTGGAACAGCTCATGCGCCGGCCCCTGCTCGATCAGCCGCCCCGCGTACAGCACACCCACCCGCTCGCAGACGCGCGCGACGATTCCCAGGTTGTGGCTGACGAACAGGATCGACGTGTTGAACTGGGCGCGCAGCTGCTCGACCAGGTCGAGCACCTCCGCCTCGACGGTCGCGTCGAGGCCGGTGGTGGGCTCGTCCAGCACCAGCAGGTCGGGGTCGGTGGCCAGCGCCATGGCGAACATCACGCGCTGCTGCTGGCCGCCGGACAGCTCGTGGGGGTACCGACGTGCGACCCTGTCGGGCGCCGAGATCTGCACCGTCGAGAGCATCTCGATGGCGGCAGCCAGCGCGTCCGACTTGCCGAGGTGCTTGTGGAAGCGGTAGACCTCGGCGATCTGCTCGCCGACCTTGATGGAAGGGTTGAGCGCGGAGCCGGGGTCCTGGTAGACCATCGCCATGCGCTCGCCCCGCCACTTGCGCAGCGTGGAATCGCTGGCGGTCAGCACGTCCTCATCGCCGAACATGATGCGGCCGCCGTCGACCACCGCGTTGTCGGGCAGGTAGCGCATCAGCGCCATGGCCGCGGTCGTCTTGCCGCAGCCGGACTCGCCCACCAGCCCGTAGGCCTCGCCGTGGCCGATCTCGAACGAGACGTCGTTCAGCACCCGCAGCAGCTTCCGGCGGCGCCGGTAGCTGACGGTCAGCCCCTCGATGCGGACAGCTGCCTGTTCGGCCACGGCGCTCATTCCTCGAGCACCCGCCGGATGCCGTCGGCAATCAGGTTGACGCCGACCACCAGCGTCGACAGCGCCAGGGCCGGGAAGATCGCCATCCACCAGGCGATCTGCACGTAGGCACGGGCATTCGCGACCTGCAGACCCCAGTCGGGCGATGGATCCTGGATGCCGAGGCCCAGGAAGGCGAGCGTGGCGGCGGCGAAGATCGCATAGCCGAGCCGGATGGTGCCCTCCACCGTGATCGGGCCGGTGATGTTGGGCAGGATCTCGAACACCATGATGCGGGGGCCGCGCTCCCCTCGCAGCTGGGCGGCGGCCACGTACTCGCGCTCCCGCTCGACCAGCACCGCCGAGCGCACCGTGCGCGCGATCAGCGGCGTGAAGATGATGCCGATCACGAGGATCACGTTGCGCGGTGAGCGCCCCAGCGAGGCCAGCACCAGCACCGCCAGGATGATCAGCGGGAACGTCAGCAGCGCATCCACCAGCCTGCTGAAGACGTCGTCCACCCAGCCCCGGTAGTAGCCGGTGAGCAGCCCCAGCGTGATGCCTCCCAGCAACCCCAGCGCCGTTGCCAGCGGCGCCACCGTCAGCACCGGTGCCGCGCCCGCGATCACCCGCGAGAACACGTCGCGGCCGAGGTTGTCGGTGCCGAACCAGTGCGAGCTGCTGGGAGCCTTGAGGGTGTTGATGGGATCCACCGCCTGCGGGTTGTACGGCGTGATCCAGCGCCAGAGGAGCGCCGAGATCACCCACACGGCCACCATTGCGGCGCCGATCATGAACGTCTTCGAGTGCAGCAGGCCGCGCAGCAGCTCGACGCGCCGGGCGCGACGGAGCCGGGCCACATCCTCCGGCGCGGTGCCGCCCGGAATCCCGGCCAGGTCGCTCTGCTCGACGGTGCTCATGTCGCCAGCCTGACCCGGGGGTTCAGGACCGCCACCAGGACGTCGGCGATGAAGTTGGCGACCAGGTAGATGATCGCGATCATCAGCACCGCCGGCTCCAGCACCGGCAGGTCGTGGCTGACCGCGGCGTTCAGGATCAGCTGGCCGATCCCGGGATAGCTGAACAGCGTCTCCACCACCACCAGCCCGCCCACGAGGTAGCCGACCTGCACGCTGACGACCGTGATCGTCGGCAGCAGCGAGTTGCGCAGCACGTGCCGGCCGACGACCTGGCGCTGCGGCAGTCCCTTCAGCACCGCCGTGCGCGTGTAGTTGGACCGCAGCGACTCGACCGTGCCGACCCGGGCCATGCGTGAGATGTACCCGAACAGCACGAACATCAGCGGGATCGACGGCAGCAGCAGCTGCTGGAAGATGTCGACCGGGTTGGCATCGGGGACGGACGACGAGACCGGGAACCAGCCCAGGTGCACCGCGAATATCACGATCACGAAGGTGCCGACCACGAACTCGGGCAGGGCCACGAACGAGAGGCCGGTGATGGTGATGATGCGGTCGGCCGCCCCGCCGTAATTGAGGGCGGCCAGCACCCCTAACAGCACGGATATGGGCACGATCAGGAGCAGCGCGAAGCCGGCCAGGATCAGCGAGTTCTTGAGCCGGTCGAGCACCAGCGGGCGCACCGGCACGTTCAGGATCGGCGAGGTGCCCCAGTCACCCTTGATGAAGTCGCCGGCCCAGGTCAGGTAGCGCTTGACCAGCGGCTGGTCGGTGCCCAGCTTGTGGTTCAGCTGATCCACCTGCTGCTGGCTGGCGTACGGCCCCAGCACCGTGCGGGCGACGTCGCCGGGAAGCACCTCTGCGGCTGCGAACACGGTGAACGAGACGATCACGAGCGTGATCAGGCTCAGGCCCAGCCGTTTCAGGATGTAGCGGCCCACGCTGCGCCTACCCGGGGCCTCGAGCGGGCCGGCGCTCCACGCAAGGAGCGCCGGCCCCGATGATGCTCAGGCCTTCCACATCTCCCTCGCGTCGAGGTGGAAGGTCGGCCCTACGGCCAGGCCGTGGACGTTGGTGCGGGTGGCGCGCAGCTCGTTGATCCAGTAGGCGATCACGTCCGGCACCTCCTCGTTCTGGATGGTCGCGGCCTGCACCGCGAGCGTCTTCCGCTTCTGCTCGTCGGCCTCGCCCTCGAACTGCTTGACCAGCGTGTCGAACTGCGGATCACACCAGTGCGCGGAGTTCCACGCGCCGGCGTTCGACAGGTCGGGCTTCGGCACCGAGCTGCACAGGTACGCCGGGTCGATGGTCTGGCCGGCGACGCCACGGGCACCCCAGTCGGTGATTCCGAAGTTGGCCTGCAGCCAGGGCTGGTTGGCACCTGTTCCGTAGAACTTCGTCTGCGGCTGGACGTCCAGCGTGATGTTGAACCCGGCCGGGGCCGCCATCTGCTTGACGTACTGGGCGTACTGCGGGATCTCCAGGAACTGCTCCGTCGTGAGCGTGACGTTGACCGAGGTCATCCCGGCGGTCTGCAGCAGCTGCTTGGCCTTGGCGATGTCCTGCGCCCGCTGCGGCACCTCCGCGGAGGTCGGCGATCCCGGGTAGATGGGCGCGAACGCGTGGTCGTTCCCGAGCTCGGCCTTGCCGCCCAGCAGGCCCTGGACGAGGCCGGGCCGGTCGAGCGAGTACGCCAGCGCCTGGCGCACCTCCTTCTGCTTCCAGGGGTCCTGGTCGACCCGCATCTGCAGCGTGCGGTACTCGCTGGACGGCGTCTCGCTGACGTGGATGTTGGCGTCCGAGAACAGCGCCTGCGAGCCCTGGTAGGGCACCTGCGGGAACACGTCGATGGAGCCGCCCTGGATGGCCAGCACGATCGGCGGTGTGTCCGCGAAGTACTTGATCTGGACGGCGTCCAGGTAGGGCAGCGTGGGACCGCCCCAGTACTTCGGGTTCTTGACGTAGCTCGCGCCCTGGTCGGCCGAGAACGTCTTCAGGATGAACGGCCCGGTGCCGATCCCGCCCTTCGTAAACGTCCCCTCCTTGTAATCCTTGGGCAGGATCACGGAGTTGTAGTTGAAGGACGACACGAGCGTCGGGAAGTCTCCGTAGGGACGGTCGAGATGGAACATGACGGTCTGGTCGTCCACCTTCTCGATGTTGCCGTTCGAGAGCACGCCCGCGAACGCCGACAGGGCGGCAGAACCGACCTTGGGATCGGTGATGCGATCGAAGGAGGCGACCACGTCGTCGACCGTGAACGGTGAGCCGTCCTGCCAGAGCACGCCCTGGCGGATCGTGAACGTCCACTCGTCGGGCTTGGCACCGGGCTGCCACTTGGTGGCCAGACGCGGCTGCATCACGTAGTTCGCGTCGGGGAAGACCAGGTAGTCGGCAGCCAGCTGCGTAGTCATGATCGAGCCGGTGTTGAACATGGTGATCGGGTCGACGTCCTGGGCGGGGGATGTGATGCCGAACACCCCGGTGCCGCCCCGCTTGACGGCGCCGGCGCTGGAGCTGCCGCCACCGCCGCCAGAGCTCGAGCTGGAGCTGCTCCCGCAGGCGGCCAGGATCGCCGTCAGCGCGGGCAGCGACACGCCCATCATGGTTGCCCGGACGAGCAGCTGCTGGCGGGACATCCTGCCGGACTTCGCCTCTTCGTACAGGTGATACTCGTAGTCGTTCACCAATTCCTCGCTTCCTCGTCGGGGGTGCGTGTCCACCTCGGACGTTCGTAGTCGTAACAAGTTGGTTTGAGGGTCACAGGCCCACCTCGTCGGTAGTCGTCTGGAGCGGGCCGGCCAGCACCATGCGGGCCACGAAGCCGATGTGCCCGCGCATCTCGCGCTCGGCCGCCGCGGCGGCGCCGTCCGCGATCGCATCCGCGATCCGCACGTGCGCCTCGGCACAGGCCCGCGACGCGGTCGCCTTGGGCCGTGCGCGGCGGCGCAGGGTGAGGGCCAGCGTCAGGGCGTCCTCCACCATCCGGCGCAGCAACGGGTTCGACGCGGCCTCGGCGACGGCCGTGTGGAAATCGATGTCCTGGTTCGTGAATCCTTCGACGTCGCCCGCCTGGACGCAGGCAAGAGACCGCGCGGCCAGCGACCGCAGCTCCGCGACCTGATCGGGGGTGGCCCGCTCCGCGGCCCGTCCGGCAGCGTACGGCTCGAGCGCATCGCGCACCTCGTAGGCGCGCCGGACGGAGAGCTCAGACAGCTGCACCACCCGTCCCCCGCGCCTGCCGTTGGGCTCGATCACGCCGATGTCCTTCAGCCGCAGCAGGGCCTCGCGCACGGGCGTCTTGCTGACTCCCAGCTGCTCGGCCAGGGCGGCCTCGGTCACCGGGCTTCCCGGCGCGAGGCGCCGGTCGATGATCCCCCGACGAATCGCTTCGTAGACGGCATCGGTCAGGCTATCGGGGCGCACTTCAAGGAAGAGGGGCGCCTCCGGGCCTTCGGGGACAACGGCCGAGGGGGGCACCGGGCGAACGTACCATATTCCAGATATGACAACAAACCCGGCGCCGGTCTAGAGCGCGACGCCGGCGCCCTCGCGCACCCAGGCTGCGACGGCCGACAGATCCTGGTCCCAGGCCTGGCCGGCTCCGACGAACGGCACCATCTCGCGGACGCGGGCGTGCACGGGGCCCGTACCGGCGCCAAGCGGTGCGGCGCTGCGCAGGTCGATCGCCTGGGCCGCTACCACCAGCTCCAGCCCGCCCAGCCGCGCCGCCAGCCCCACCGTCTCGGCCAGCCGCCGCGCCCCCAGCGGCGCCATCGTCAGGTGATCCTCGATCCCGCCCGCGACCGTCGACGTCGGCAGCTCCAGCGACACCGGCATCGCCAGCAGCCGCGCCTCGGCGGCCAGCCCGGCCGCCCCGCCGCCGACCAGCGCCAGCGCGTCGTCGGGGGTGTCGGTGCTGCGAAGCCCGGTGGAAATCCCGGACCAGTGGCCGGCCAGGTGCTTCTGGATGCGCTCGCAGCTCGCCGTCATCACCTGCGCGATCGCGATCCGCATCAGGTCGAGCGCCGCCGCCACCGGCGTCACGTCGAAGTTGCCGACCGACACGATCCGGCCCTCGGAGGCGACCACCATCGGGTTGTCGCCCGAGGCGTTGAGCTCCGTCTCCAGCTGCATGCGGGCGTGGCCGAGCGCGTCGCGGGCGGCGCCCAGCACCTGCGGCAGCGTGCGGAAGCTGAGCGGGTCCTGCAGGTTCCGCGGCGCCCCGGGCTGCCACAGGTAGCTGCCCTCGAGCAGCTGCCGGATCCGGCCGATCGACGTGGCCAGCCCGCGGAACGGCCGCGCGTCGACCACCTGCGGATGCAGCACCGACGGGTTGCCGGCAAACCCCTCCAGGCTGAGTGCTCCCACCACGTCGTAGGCGTCGAGCAGACGCGCCGTGTCGGCCAGGGCCAGCGCTCCGATCCCGACCGAGAGCGAGTTGCCGTTGAGCAGCGCCAGCGCCTCGCCACGCTCGAGCACCAGCCCGCGCGCCTGCAGCGCATCGATCAACTCGGCCATTGCCGGCAGGTCGGACTGGCCCAGCGATCCGATCGGCGGCAGCCGCGGCGCCGCACCGTCGTTGAGGGCCGCCACGAACGCCTCGGCCACCTCGGGGCGCACCATGCTGCGCCCGCGGCAGAGCGCGTTCACCCGGTGCAGCAGCGCCGCGCGTCCCACCTCACCGGGCAGCGGGTCTCCGTGCGACGTGCGATGCGACTGGATCGTCAGCAGCGTGAAGCGCCCGGCGTCCTCCGCGGACTGGCGCACCCCCCGCAGGGCGCCCACCCCAGTATTCAGGCCGTACACGGGCTCGTCGCCCTCGGCCAGGCGAGCCGCCAGCTCCGACGCCGCTCTCATCCGCTCCGTTGCCTCGCTGGACATCGCCACCGGCAGGCCGTCGCGGGCGACCGCCGCCACGTCCTCCACGGTCAGCCCGGCGCCGGTCAATATCAGCTCGTCCACGCGCTCATCCTACGGGTCTGGGCGGAGCCCGCGTGACTACACTCCTCCCCCATGGTCACGGCCCATACCGATGTGGTCGGCAGCCTGCTCCGCCCGCAGGAGCTGCTTGACGCCCGGCAACGGTTCGAGCAGGGCGAGATCGAGCCGGCCGAGTTCAAGCGGATCGAGGACGCGGCGGTGGACGCCGCCGTGGCCCTGCAGGAGCAGGCCGGGCTGGATGTCGTGACCGACGGCGAGATGCGCCGCCTGTCGTTCCAGAGCGGCCTGCCGGATGCCGTCGAGGGCTTCGGCGAGGTGCCGCTGGATGCCTACCTGTGGGGCGAGTGGCACGGCGACGAGCAGGTCGGCGACCGCGCCACCGAACGGCCCCCGCGCCTGGGCGTGCGCGAGCCCCTTCGCCGGCGCCGCCACATCGCCGCCGAGGAGCTGACCTACCTGCGCGGCCGCACCAGCCGCATCGCCAAGATCACCCTCACCAGCCCCAGCCTCTATGCCAACCTGTGGTCGCCGGAGCTCTCGCTCGACGCCTACCCCACGCTGGACAGCTTCCTGGAGGACGTCGTCGAGAT
>DASUHV010000221.1:0-13835 GCA_036273355.1 Gaiellales bacterium | reverse complement strand
TTCGCGAATATGGTCTGATATACTGCGAATATGATCAAATATCTCCCAATATATCAGGCTTCCAAGCCTCCCCGCCCTCGCCGTGAGAGCGAGCGCGAGTACCTGATCCGCATGGCGCGTGCGCACGACCGTGACGACCGTCGCGGCAAGCGTCGCGGCGTCCTTCGCCGCATCACCCGCGGCCGAGCTGCCTGAGCGGCAGCCGGCTGCGGCACCGCTACTCCGTCGAGATGAACACGCTCTTCAGCTCGGTGTTGTGCTCGAGCGCGTGCATCCCCAGCTCCTTGCCGACACCCGACTGCTTGTAGCCGCCGAACGGCATCTGGACGAACACGCTCGAGTTCGTGTTCACGCCCAGCACGCCGGTGCGAAGCGCCCGTGCCACCCGCAGCTGGCGGGCCCCGTCGCGCGTCCACAGCGACCCCGACAGGCCGTAGGGCGTGTCGTTGGCGATCGCGATCGCCTGCTCCTCCGTGTCGAACGGGATCACCCCCACGACCGGGCCGAAGATCTCCTCGCGGGCGACCGTCATCTGGTTGGTGACGTCCTCCAGCACGGCCGGGCGCAGGAAGAACCCCGACTCGAGATCGCCCCTGGGCCGGTCACCGCCGGTGACGATCCGGGCTCCCTCGGCCACGCCGGTCGCGATATAGCCCTCCACGGTGTCGCGCTGGCCGGCCGAGATCATCGGCCCCACCTGCGTGTCGGTCAGCTCGGGCATGCCCACGCGGATCGCGGCGGTGGTGGCGGCGTACCGCTCGACCAGCTCGTCCTTGACCGATCGCTGGACGATCAGGCGCGACCGCGCGCAGCAGTCCTGGCCGCAGTTCTCGAACACCGCGAACGGCGCCAGCGCGCCCACCTTCTCGATGTCGGCGTCCTCGAACACGACGCAGGCCGACTTGCCGCCCAGCTCCAGCGTGACCCGCTTGATGGTGGCGGCCGCGGCCCGGGCGATGCCGGCGCCGACCTCAGTGGAGCCGGTGAACCCGATCTTGCCGACATCGGGGTGGGCAACCAGCGCACCGCCGACGGTGCCACCCGGGCCCGGCACCACGTTCAGGGCGCCGGCCGGAAGCCCGGCCTCGGCCGCCAGCTCTGCATAGCGGAGCACCGACAGCGGCGTCAGGCTGGCCGGCTTCAGGACGACGGTGTTCCCGGCTGCCAGCGCCGGGGCGATCTTCCAGTTGGCGATGTTGAGCGGGAAGTTCCAGGGCGTGATCAGCCCGACCACGCCGATCGGCTCGCGGAACGTCATCGCCACGCCGTCGCGCTCGACCGGCACGGTGTTGCCGAAGAACTTGTCCACGGCACCGGCGTAGTAGCGGATCACGTCGATGATCATCGACAGCTGGCCGCGTGCGTCGGAGATCGGCATGCCGACGTTCCGGCACTCCAGCAGCGCCAGCTGCTCGGCGTGCTCCTCGACCAGGTTCGCGAAGCGGTGCATCGTGCGGCCGCGCGTGACAGGCGACAGCGAGCCCCACTGCTCGTAGGCCGTGACCGCCGCGGCCACCGCCCGGTTGACGTCCTCGACGCCGGCCTCGGCAACGTTCGCCAGGTGCGTGCCGGTGGCCGGGTTCAGCACCTCGAAGCTGCGGCCCTCGGCCGCCTCTCCGCGCTCACCCGCGATCAGCAGGCCCTCGGTGACGGTGGTGGACATCGGTGCTCCTTTCCGGGCGGCTACATCCGCTCGAAGCCGCGGAACCGCTCCCAGTCGGTGACGGCGGCGTCGAACGTGCGCTGTTCCATGCGAGCGTAGTGCAGGTAGTGGTCCACCACGTCTGAGCCGAACGCCTCCCGCGCCATCTGCGATCCCTCGAGAAGCTCGATGGCGTCGCGCAGCGAGCTGGGTATGCGGCGCCGGTCCTTGGCGTCGTAGGCGTTGCCGGCGTAGGCATCCTCGAGCGGGAGCTGCTCGTCGATGCCGCGCAGGCCGGCCGCGATGATGGCCGCGAAGGCCAGGTAGGCGTTGCAGTCGGCGCCCGGCATCCGGTTCTCGAGGCGCAGGCCGTTTCCGTGCCCCACCACGCGGAAGGCGCAGGTGCGGTTGTCGGTGCCCCAGACCAGCGTGGTGGGTGCGAACGAGCCCCACGCGAAGCGCTTGTACGAGTTGATGTTGGGCGCGAAGAAGTACGTCAGCTGCTCCGTGTAGGCCAGCTGGCCGGCGATGAAGTGGCGGAAGGTGTCGCTCATGCCGTGCCCGTCCGCGCCCGGGAACAGGCTGCCGTTACCGTCCCAGAAGCTGCAGTGGATGTGGCACGAGTTGCCCTCGCGCTCGTCCCACTTGGCCATGAACGAGATCGCGCTCTGGTGCTGCCAGGCGATCTCGCGGGCGCCGTTCTTGTACACGACGTGGTTGTCGGCCATCGTCAACGCGTCGGAGTAGCGGAAGTTGACCTCGTGCTGGCCGAAGTTGCACTCACCTTTCGAGTCCTCGACCGGGATGCCGGCACCGGTCATGCCCATGCGGATCGGCTTCAGCACGTCCTCGACCACGGTGGTGCCGAAGATCGAGTAGTCGACGTTGTAGTGGTTGGCCGGCGTCAGGTCGTGGTAGCGCTTGGCGCGGGCCTCGTCGTAGCTGTCGCGAAACAGCATGAACTCGAGCTCCGATCCGATGTTGGCCGTCCATCCGCGCTCGGCCAGCCGGTCGAGCTGGCGGCGCAGCACCTGCCTGGGCGACGCCACGACCGGCTTTCCGTCCTGCCACTCGAGGTCGGCGATCACCAGGGCGGTGCCGGGCAGCCAGGGCAGCCGCCGGATGGTGGCCATGTCGGGACGGAACACGAAGTCGCCGTAGCCGGTGTCCCACGAGGCCATCTCGAATCCCTGCACCGGGGTCATGTCGACGTCGACGGTGAGCAGGTAGTAGCAGCCCTCCGCGCCGTGGTCGGCGATGTCCGACATGAAGAAGGGCGCGTGCAGGCGCTTGCCCATCAGCCGGCCCTGCATGTCGGTCATGACCAGCAGCACCGTGTCGACGGCGCCGTCTGCGACCTCGCTGCGTAGCTCGTCCAGTGTCACCGTTGCCGTCCCCTCGCTTCGCGGGTTCCGTGGATCGGGGCCATTCATATACTCCTGCTGGTATGGACCGCAACCGGCCCCTGATCGGCATCACAGCCTATGAGGTGCCCGCGAGCTTCTCGCACTGGCACGACATGCCGGCCGTGATGGTGCCCGCCGCCTACTCGCAGTCGGTGGTCGCGGCCGGTGGGCTGCCGGTCGTGATCCCGCCGGTCAAGGGCACCGCCGGCCTGCTCGACCAGCTGCAGGGGCTGGTGCTGAGCGGCGGCTCAGACCTCGACGCCGGCCTCTACGGCGAGCAGCAGCACCCCGATACCCTGGGCGTGATCGCCCACCGCGACCGCTCAGAGCTGGAGCTGCTGGCGGGCGCGCTCGACCGCGATCTGCCGGTGCTCGGGATCTGCCGGGGCATGCAGCTCCTGAACGTGCAGCGCGGCGGCAGCTTGCACCAGCACCTGCCCGAGATCGTGGACGGCTCGCTGCACAAGGCGGCGCCCGGCACGTTTGCGCTGCACCCCGTTGCGATGGAGCCGGGCTCGCGCCTGGAGGCGTTGCTGGGGCCGGCGGTGGAGGTGCACTCGTGCCACCATCAGGCTCCCGACCGGATCGGCGAGGGCCTGGCGGTCACCGCACGGGCGCCGGACGGCGTGGTGGAGGGCGTCGAGCTGGTCGGCGCGCGGTTCTGCATCGGCGTGCTGTGGCACCCGGAGGAGCACGCCGAGCACGGCGGCCCGCTCTTCCAGGGGCTGGTGGCCGCGGCCCAGCCGGCCGCCGTCGGCTAGCTGCCTAGGGGCGCTGCGCCGCCCGGATCGCCTCGATCAGCTCGTCCAGCCCGACGCCCTTCTTGAGGCAGCTGGTGGCGCCCGCGGCCAGAGCGGCCTCGATCATCTGCGGCTCGTCGTAGGCGGATAGCACCACGACCGGCATCGCCCACACCGACTGCGCGATCCGCTCGGTCGCCTCGATCCCATCCACGTTGGGCATGCGCATGTCCATCACGACAACGTCCGGCGTTGTCTCCTCGGCCAACCCCACCGCCTCGGCGCCGTCGCTGGCCTCCGCTACCACCGTCATCCCGGCCTCCGCGAGGGCGTCGCGGAGGACGCCTCGCAGCAGGGCATTGTCCTCCGCGATCAGGATACGGATCGACTCGCTCACGTGGCCGCCAAGCCTATGCGCTGCATATGCCGCGGCGCAACAGCGGTGCGCCGCCGCCAGATGGTTGACTCCACGGGATCCACGCAGCTCGTGGAATCAATCATCTAACTCGCATAGAGCTGCTCCACGCGTTGCTGCGCCCACGCGGCCGCCTCCGGCGGGGAGGTGCCGCCGCTCCGAGCCAGGCAGTAGAGCGCGCAGAACGAGTCACCGGCACCGGTCGGGTCTGCGAACCGCAAGCCCGAGCCGACCAGGCGATGCTCGGTGCCGCAGGCCGTCACCGTGCAGCCTCGCTCGGCCATCGTCACCAGCAGCTCGGGCACCGTGAGCGGGCCGGACGCGCCGGCCTCTGCGTCGTTCAGCTTGAGCGCGGTCACCCCCTCCACCCACCCCGGGTCGATCGGGCCCAGGTGCACGGGCCCGATCCGGCTGCCGCGCGCCAGCCCCTGAGCGTCGAGACAGATCTTGTGGCCGGCGCCGGCCAGAAGCGCGATCGACTCGGGCGGGAAATCGCCACCCGTCTGGCCGCCCAGGACCACCCATTCGCACCCGTGCAACCGTGGCAGCAAGGCCGCGGTGCGATCTTCGTCGAGCGGCTCCGGCAGCGACAGGATCGACTGGCGTGTGGCGCCGCCGGTGTGGTCGAGGTAGGACACCAGGCTGCCGGTCTCGATCGCCACCGGCTCGGCCCCGGCCGCCCGCAGCGCCCGCGCCGCGTAGAGCGGCGAACCGCCCTGCCGTCGCATGATGCTGCCGTCGGCCTGCACGATCTGGTCGCTGGCCGTCGCACCCAGCACCCCCACCCGGATCGTGGTCACGGCAGCGGCGCGGTCAGCGTGACCACCACCGGATCCTGATCGGTCACCTCGAGCGTGCCGCCGATCCGCACCGCCCGCTCGTGAAGCAGCAGCACCACGGCCGGGTCGGGATCCCCGCCGCCGCGGGTCTCGATGCGCAGCCGCAGCGAGCGATGGCTCTGGGTCAGCTCGATCGCAACGGACGTGGCTCCGGCGCGGGCGGCGCTGACCGCGGTCTCCCGCGCGATCATGTAGACGGCCGCGTCGTGGGCGTTGTCGCGCGAGGAGCGCTCGGCCGGCGCCGTCAGCTGTGCCGCCACGCCGTGCTCGTCCTGCAGCGTCTCGGTCAGCGCCGCGAGCGCCTGCACCAGACCGCTCTGCTCGAGCGCGACGGGATGCAGGCTGCCGCTCAGGCGCCGCAGCTCATCGGCCGCCTCCATGGCCAGCTGCTGCAGCCGCTCCAGCGTGCGGCCGGCCTGCTCGGTCTCGCCGCTCTCCAGCGCGTGCTGGGCGCCGTCGGCGAGCAGCCGGATCGCCGTCATCAGCTGCTGCGGCCCGTCGTGCAGCCGGCTTGCAATCTCCTGCCGCTCGCCGTCGATGGTGAGCAGCACGTGGTCGAGCAGGACGTCGCGGCCCTGCGGCTGTGCTCGGCGGCCCAGGCGCATCGGGGTCAGTCGATGAGCGCGTAGCGGAGCGCCAGGGCCACGGCCTGCGTCCGGGTGTCGGCCTCGAGCTTGGTCATCGCGTTGCGCACATGCGTGCGCACGGTCTCGGGGCTGATGAAGAGGCGCGACGCGATCTCCGGGTTCGAGAACCCGTTGGCAAGCAGGCCCAGGATCTCACGCTCTCGTGTTGACAGCGCCGGCAGACGCTCCGTTGCCTTCGGTGACACCAGCTCCGACGCGAGGGTGGGGTCGACGTAGGCGCCGCCCTCGGCCACGCGCTTGACGGCGCGCACGATGTCGTCGGGCGGCGCATCCTTGAGCACGTATCCGCGGGCGCCGCAGTCGAGCCCCTCGGCCAGCAGCCCGCGCTCGCCGAACGCGGTGTAGAGGATCACGGCCATGCCCGGGTGTGCGGCCGTGATCCGGCGCGTGGCCTCGAATCCGTCCATGCCCCGCATCCGCACGTCCATCAGGATCACGTCGGGTCGCCTGCGGTCGGCCATCTCGATCGCGGCGTCGCCGTTCGAGCTCTCGCCGATCACGGCGATCTCGCGGTCACGGGCGAGTATCATCTTGACCCCCTCGCGCACCGCCGCGTGGTCGTCAACCACGAGCACCCGCACCTGCTCGGTCCCACGTTCGCTGGCCTTCTCCGCTTCCTGGCTGGAGCTCATGGCCCTCCGTACTGTATCCGCGGGGAACGATTGGAAACAGCCTTGCGTACAATCGCCGCCATGTCAACTGCGCGCCGTACAGCGCTTCTGTCGTTTCTGGCGGCCCTTGCTCTCGTCGCCACGAAGCTCGTGGTGGGGCTGGCCACGTCAAGCCTCGGCATCCTGGCCGAGGCCCTTCACTCCGGCCTCGACGCGGTCGCCGCGCTGCTCTCGCTGTACGCGGTGGGCGTCGCCGAGCGGCCGCCCGACGAGCAACATCAGTACGGCCACGGCAAGGCTCAGCACCTGGCGGCGCTGTCGGAGGCGGCGATCCTGGCGGCCGTCGCGATCTGGATCGGCTTCGAGGCGGTGATGCGGCTGCGCTCCGGCGGTGGCGACGTGCAGCCGGAGTGGTACGCCTTCGTGCTGCTGTTCGGGGTGCTGATCGTCGACGCCGCCCGCTGGTCGGTGTCGTTCCGAACGGGCACGCGGGAGCGAAACGCGGCGCTCCTGGCCAGCGCGTGGCACTTCGCCTCCGACTTCGCCGGCACCACCGCCGTGCTGATCGGCCTGGCGCTGGTCTCCGCCGGGTACCCGCGGGCCGACGCCGTCGCGGCGCTGACCGTCGCTGGGCTGGTGCTGGTCGCGGCGGCGCGACTGGCCCTGCGCAACGTCGATGCGCTGATGGACCGTGCACCCAGCGGGCTCGACCGGCAGATCGGGCAGATCGCACAGGCGGTGCCGGGCGTTGCCGAGGTGCGCTCGGTGCGCGTGCGCGAGGCCGGCGGCGAGAGCTTCGCCGACGTGGTGATCGGCGTCTCCCGGCTCGAGGGGCTGGAGCGCAGCCACCAGACCATGGATCAGGTCGAAGATGCGGTGCGCTCGCAGATCGGGCCGGCCCAGGTGACGGTGCACGTCGAGCCCAGCACCGGCGCCGAGGCGCCCAACGAGCGGGTGGCGGCGGCCGCCCTGCGGGTGCCGGGCGTGGTCGAGACGCACAACATCTCGGTGCTCGAGCAGGGCACCGGCGGCCGTGCCATCACGCTACACGTGCGGCTGCCCGAGGACATGCCGATGCGCGACGCTGCGCTCACGGTCGAGCAGCTGAAGCGGGAGATCCGCTCCGAGTTCGGCGTTGCCCGCGTCTACGCGCACGTGGAGCCGTCCGCCCTGGGCGCGCAGCCCGCACGGGACATCGGAGCCGAGCAGCCGCAGCTGGTGCGCGCCGCCAGCGAGGCGGTCACCCAGGTGGCCGGGCAGGGTGCGGCGGAGGTGGTGGTCTACCGCCAGGGCGAGCGCCTGCTGGTGGTGACCTCGCTGCGGGCGGAGCCGGGTCGCAGCGTGCGCGAGGCGCACGTCCTGGCAAGCCGAGTCGAGGACGCCGTCCGCGACGCCCTCGACTCGGTCGACGATGTGATCGTCGAGGTCTCTGCCGACGCCTAGACCTAGCTCGTGTGAGCCGCCAGCGTCACGTTCACGGTCATGGTGTGACCGTCGCGGACGATCTCGAGCTGGACCGTGTCACCCGGCTTCTTCGAGCTGATGCCGTTGGCCAGGTCGTCGAACGTGGTGATCTCGTGGCCGTCGATCTTGGTGATCACGTCCCCGCCCAGCACGACCGTCTGGCCCTGGATCGTGGCCTGGGTGGTGCCGGCCTTGAGCCCGGCCTTGGCGGCCGGCGAGCCGGCCTCGACCTTGCCGATCAGCACGCCGTGGTCGACGCTCATGTTGAGTGCCTTCGCCAGCGCGGGCGTCACCTCGGAACCGAGGATGCCCAGGTAGGTGTGCTCGGCCTTGCCGCTCGTGATGATCTGGTCGGCGACGGTGCGCACGGTGTTGATCGGGACGGCGAAGCCGATGCCGATGCTGCCGCTCTGAGGGTTGTTGGGATCGTCGGACAGGATCTGGCTGGTGATGCCGATCACCTGGCCCTGGACGTTGATCAGCGGGCCGCCGGAGTTGCCGTGGTTGATGGCGGCGTCCGTCTGGATCGCTCCGCGGATCTGGACGTCGCCCTGGAGCGAGCCGATGTCGCGGTTCACGGCCGACACGATGCCCGTGGTGACGGTGCGCGTCTCACCCAGCGGGTTTCCGATCGCGACCACCGGGTCGCCGACCTGAGCGGTCGAGGAGTTGCCCAGCGGCAGCGGCGTCAGCGCGTCGGACGGCGCGTCCACCTTGAGCACGGCGACGTCGGTGCTCTTGTCGATGCCCAGCACGGTTGCGTTGTAGGTCTTGGCGGCCTGCGTGTCAGAGCCGAATGCGACCTGCACCTTGGACGCGTTCAGGACGACGTGCGCGTTGGTCAGGATGTGGCCGCTCTTGTCGATCACGAAGCCCGAGCCCAGCGCCTGCTGCTGTTGCTGCTGGGGGGCGGCGAAGGGGTCGGCGGGGTTCTGCGCGGTAGTGGTGGACGTGGCCGTCACGACGACGACCCCCGGTGCATCCTTGCGGTAGATCTGGTTGACGGAGAGACCGGTCGGGCTCGATGCGCTGACGGGCGAGACCTGCGTCTCCGTGTGGACGATGGTGCGTGTATCCGTGTGTGTCGAGTTGATTGTGTAGGCCGATCCGGCACCCACGAGCGCTGCCACGACAACCAGCGCTCCGTATCTCAGATAATTTCTCATGGCCCGTGTTGTAGGCGGCCGGAATTAATCCCTGATTACAGGCTTGGAGCCGGATTGGAGCGCCGCCGCTGCTCGCGGCGAGCAACCAGGTTCGAGACCACCGCCACCAGCAGCAGCGCGGAGATGTG
The DNA here is from genome assembly GCA_036273355.1 of Gaiellales bacterium. Taxonomy (GTDB): domain Bacteria; phylum Actinomycetota; class Thermoleophilia; order Gaiellales; family JAICJC01; genus JAICYJ01. Next base: position 4,777 of record DASUHV010000221.1, on the reverse strand, counting down.
CGCGATGGTGATGCTCAGCCGGTGCAGCGGGTTGGAGCCGTCGCGCCACACCCGGGCGAGGTTCGCCAGCACCGCCACCGACCCGATGATGGCGACCGCGTCGGCCACCGGCGCGCCGGCGCCGTTCTCGATGTACAGCGCGACCCGGCTCGCGATCAGGACGGCCGCGAGCACGGCCGCCAGCGCCACGCCGTGGCTGAAGGCCAGGTCGCGCCGCCCGCTGATGCCGTTGGCGCCGTTCCAGTCAAGCGCCAGGTGCAGCAGCACCACCAGCGCGGCGGGCACTCCGGCGGCTGCCGTGTACGTGCGCAGGTTGGCTGCCGTCACGCCCACTATGGTAGCCCGCATGCAGGTGCGCCTGATCGCCAACCCGAACGCCTCCGGCGTGCAGGGAGCGCTGATCGACCAGGTGGCGGCGCGGCTGGCACGAGCGGGCGACGTCGAGGTGCGCCTGACCGAGCGGCCCGGGCAGGCCACCGACCTGGCGCGCGCGCCGGGCGCCGACGTGGTGGTGGCGATGGGCGGCGACGGCACGGCCAACGAGGTCGCCAACGGGATGCCGCCGCAGGTGCTGATGGGGGTGGTGCCGGCCGGCGCCAGCTCGGTGTTCGCGCGGCAGCTGCGGCTGCCCAGACAGACGCTGCCGGCGGCGGCGGTGCTGGCGGCCGCGATCGCGGAGCGGCGCTGGCGCCCGGTCGGCCTCGGCTCGGTGAACGGCCGCATGTTCACGTTCTCGGCCGGCATGGGCCTGGAGGCCGAGGCCACGCGGATCGTGGACGAGCGGCGGCGTCAGCGCCCGGACGGCCGCAGGCCCCGCGACAGCGCGGTCGTGGCCGCCGCCGGGCGGGCGCTGTGGAGCGACCACCTGTCGATGCCGGCGCGCATCACCGTGACGGCCGGCGACCGCTCCCTGCGCGCGTCCTACCTCGCGATCGCAAACCAGCATCCCTACTCCTACTGGGGCCGGCTGCCCGTGCGCACGACGCCCCGTGCCAGCTTTGCGTCGGCGCTGGACGCGGTGGTCGTGTCGGCCTTGCGGCCGCGCCAGCTCTGGCGGCTGCCTGCCTACGGCCTGGTGTGGCCGCGTCACGCGCGGGGCCGAGACCGCCACGTCACCTATCTGCACGACGTGTCTGCGCTCGACGTCGCCTGCGACGTGCCGGTCGGGCTGCAGCTGGACGGCGAGTACCTGGGGCAGGTGGAGGCGGCCGCTGTGCGCTACCACCCGCAGGCGCTGCGAGTGCTCATCCCACCCGCGGCGGAGGCGTCCTTCCCGGCCCCGGCCCCGGAGCCGGCAGCGGCAGGTACGTGACGCTGGGCCGGCCGCGCGTCGGCTGGGGGAACAGCGCCATCAGCTCGTAGACCAGCAGCGGCAGATCGGTGCCCACGGCCAGCCCCAGGTCGCGCGCTCGGTGCACCGTGATCGGGAAGTCGTGGGTGAAGTAGCCGCCGGCCAGGAGCTCGGCCAGGCGGCCGGCCTCCTCCGCAGGCATCCGGTCGTCCAGCAGGTCGGTCACGAACGCCAGCACCTGGCGGCGTGCCTTCTCGGCGACGTCGGCCAGCACCAGGAACCGGTCATCGATCTGGGCCGGCTCCTTGGCCGCCACCACGCGCAGGATGGATGCGGCCGGCATGTCGCCCAGCTGCGGGTCGACCGGTCCCAGCACGGCGTGGGCGTCCATCACGATCTCGTCGGCGGCCAGCGCGATCAGGGTGCCGCCGCTCATCGCGTAGTGAGGCACCAGGACGGTCACCCGGGCCGGGTGGTCGCGCACCGCGTGCGCGATCTGCTCGGCGGCCAGCACCAGCCCGCCGGGCGTGTGCAGCACCAGGTCGATGGGCCGGTCGTCCGGCGTCAACCGGATCGCCCGCAGCACCTGCTCGGAGTCGTCGATGTCGATGAAGCGCACCAGCGGCACGCCGAACAGGCCGATCTGCTCCTGCCGGTGGATGATCGTGATCACCTGGCTGCCGCGCTCCCGCTGCAGCGCCGACAGCCGGCGCGACCGCGCCGCCACCACCGCGCGCTGCCGCATCAGCGGAGCCACCACGGTCAGGAACACGATCACCAGGAACCCGAGTACCACCCAGACCATGGCCTGACCCTACTCTATGATCTCGCACCGATGGATCTGGCGATTGCTATCGGTCAGGGGCTGGGGCTGGCGGTGGCCGCCGGGTTCTTCGCGACGGCGCCGCTGGCGGTGGCCTCCTCGGTGGCGGCGCTGGGCTTCGCCGACGGCTCGCTGGGCTGGGCGGACGACCCGCTGACGGTGGCGCTCCTGTGGGTGCTGGCCGGCATCGAGCTGACGGCCGACGCGATCTGGCCCGGCGCCGAGGCCGGCGGGCGGCTGCTGCGGCGCGTCGTGGGCGGTGGTCTCGTGTTCGAGCTCGTGGCCGGCGACGAGCTGCCCTACGTCGGTCTCGCGGTGGGTGCCGGTGTGGCCGCCGCCGTTGCGCTGACGCTGCGCCAGATCCGGATCCGGGCGATCCGCGCCGGCGGCGACGTGCGCGGCACCGCGATGGTCGAGGACGGTACCGGTGTGGCCACCTCGGTGGCCGGAGCGATTCCGTTCGTGGGCTTCGTGCTGGCCGGGGTGGCGGCGGTGCTGTTCGCGCGCACCCGCCGGCGCGACCAGGAGAAGTACAAGGGTCTGCGCGTCCTGCGCTGAGAACGGCGGCAGATCGATCGGCGGAAACGTCCCGCCGCACACGGTCTGTTAACGCCGCTGACCTACAATCAGCGGCCATGCCCAAGAAGCTGATCCTGACGGTGATCGACGGGCTCGGGCCGGCCCTGCTCGACCGCGTGGTCGCCGCCGGCCGGGCACCCACGCTGGCCCACCTGCAGGAGCTGGGCGAACGCAGCGATGCCTGCGTCTCCACGTTCCCCTCGCTGACGCCGGTCTGCCTGTCGTCGCTGATCACGGGCCGTCACCCGGCCGGGCACCGGATCCCCAGCATGACCTGGTACCACCGCGGCGAGGGTCGCTTCGTGGAGTACGGGTCGTCGTTCCTGGCGACGCTGGCCGAGGGAACCAAGCAGATGGTGGACGACGTGCTGGTCAACCTGAACCTGCTGCACCTCTCACCGCGCGCGACGACAGTGTTCGAGGCGCTGGAAGACGAGGGCCTGGTCACCGCCGCGGTCAACACCTACATCTGCCGGGGCCGTGTGCGCCATCCGATCACCCGCGAGGCGGCGCGCCGGATCGCCCGGCGGGTCGGCATCGTGGATGCCGTGTACGGGCCGCGCCGGTACTTCTTCGGCGAGCTGTTCTGGTCGGACGACACCGGGGCGCCTCGTAACTTCGGTGGCTCGGTCGACCGCCACGGCGGCCACGTCGGGCGCTGGCTGGTGACGCGCGACGGATTCGACTTCCTGTTCCTGTACCTCTACGAGACCGACGCCGCTCAGCACCGTGGCGGCGACGTGATGGGCGCGGTGGAGCAGGCGGATGCATCGCTGGGGCTCCTGGTCGATGCAGCCGGCGGGTGGGACCAGTTCCTGGAGCGCTACGCCGTGATGGTGGTGGCCGACCACAGCCAGAGCACGGTGGAGCGGGCGGTCGACGCGCACGAGCCGCTGGAGGGGCTGAAGCTGTTCCGGTCCAGCCGCCACTCCAACCCGGCCGAGTGCGACCTGGCCGTGGCTGCCAGCAACCGGGTGGCGATGGCCTACCTCTTGCCCGGCGGCCGGCTGACCGCGAGCGAGGTCGGGCACCGGTACGCCCGGCACCCGTTCAGCGACGTCGTGATGTGGCAGGAGGGCGCCTGGTACGCCGTGCGCCGCGAGGGCGGTGAGCTGCGCTTCCGGCGTGGCCAGGGGTTCGCGGACGCGCGCGGCAACAGCTGGGAGCTGGCGGGCGACCGCGACCTGCTCGACCCTGCGCTCTACCCGAACGCGCTGGAGCGGATCGAGGGCGCCGTGTCGTGCGCGACCTCGGGCGACGTGATCGTGTCGGCCCGGCTCGGCGACGAGTTCGCGGACTCCGGCGGCCAGCACCACGCCGGCGGCGGCAGCCACGGCTCGCTGCGCGCCGAGGACTCGCTGGTGCCGCTGATCACGGCCGGGTTCGAGGCGCCCACCGGCCTGGGAGCCCAGCCCTCGATCACCGATCTGACGCCGCTGGCGCTGCGGCACTTCTCACGCACTGCGGAGCCGGCCAGATCGATCCTCTAGATGATTGGTCGGTATCTCCGTGATGTCCAAGGCGCAAGGCATCGCCTTGCGCCGGTCGGGAGTGATCTGCGATCACGCAGATCGCGAATGGCAGGGAGCGTCAATACCGGGTTGTATTGGCGCGACCGAGGACGCCGCGAGGCGACGGTTCGCAGCCGCAGCCACCCCGGCCTCGCGCCAACCCCGAGCCTCTCGCAGCGGCCAGGCGCGCGGGAGATATCGATCGATCATCTAGGCTGTGCCGGATGAAGGATGCTCGCACCGACGTGGCCGCTGTCGGCCTTAAGGGCCACGCCGAGCGGTTCAACGTCGGGGTGCGAAGCCATCACAACTGGCTGGAGCTGGCGCGCTTCTGCGTCGTGGGCGGATCCGGCTACATCATCAACGTGGGGCTGTTCACGCTGTTCTACCGCAGCCTGCCCTACCCGATCGCGTTCGTGCTCGCCTTCGTGGTGGCGGCGACCAGCAACTTCATCTGGAACCGGGTGTGGACGTTCAAGATCGAGCACGGAGAACCGCACGTCCAGTACGCCAGGTTCCTGGCGGTCAGCCTGCTCGCGCTCGCCATCGACCTGGCGGCGCTGGCGTTCCTGG
>DASUHV010000220.1:0-4430 GCA_036273355.1 Gaiellales bacterium | reverse complement strand
GAGCGAATGGCCCTCGCGTCCAGCGGGCGGCGCCCGCTGCCGCCGCGGCTAGTGCGTGCGCTGTTCCTGCCGTCGCCGCGCGACATCGCGAAGGTGCAGGCGGTGATGGCGGCATCCGGCCTTCGGCTCCAGTCCCATCGCGGCCTTTCGATGTCCTTCACCGGCCCCGCAGCCGCGGCCGAACAGGCCTTCGGCGTGTCCCTGGAGCCGGCCGCCGGCGGCTTCGCCCGGCGCGCCTCCGGCCGCCCGCAGGTGCCGGCGTCGATCGCTCCGCTGGTGCAGGACGTGGCGGGCCTGGACACCACGACGCCGCTGCAGCCGCTGGCCACCGGCGGCCACCCGGCGCTCTCCGCTCCGCCCTGCTCGGGGGCGGTGCACACCCGCGGCTACCTGCCCTCGCAGCTTGGCTCGGCGGGCGGATACGGCCACTCGGCCCTGGTTGCAGGCGGCTACGATGGCGGCGGTGAGAGCGTGGCGGTGGTGGCCTTCTCCGGGTACCGCCCGTCCGACGTGGCTGCCTACCAGGCCTGCTTCGGCACCTCCGTTCCGGTCAGCGACCGTCTGGTGGGCCGCCCCACCGGCGACCGCAGCGGCTCCGACGAGGTCGCGCTCGACATCGAGACGGTGATCTCGGCCGCGCCCGGCCTGGATGCGGTGCACGTCTACATCGACAAGCCGGCCGGCACGATGGCGGAGGTCGTGAACGCGATCGTGGCCGATGCGCCCGTCACGGGCGTGCGGATCATCACCGACAGCTGGGGCCTGTGCGAGCCCGCGGTCACGCCGGCGGCCGCGGCCGCAACCAACTCGGCGCTGCAGCTGGCCGCGGTCTCGGGCATCACCTTCGTGGCCGCATCGGGCGATGCCGGCGCCTACGACTGCGGCGGCTTCCGCCCGGCGGCCGTGGACGACCCGGCGGCGCAGCCGTTCGCCACCGGCGTCGGCGGCACGGACCTGCGTCTGGGCGCGTCCGGCGACCGGCACGAGGAGGTGTGGAACGACATCACCGGCGCCGGCGGCGGCGGTCTCTCACGATTCTGGCCGCGGCCGGGGTGGCAGGCGGGCGCCGGCGTCAGGAACAGGTTCTCGAACGGCCAGCGCCAGGTGCCGGACGTCTCCCTGCACGCGTCTCCCGACCAGCACGGCTACCCGGTCTACTGCACCACCGCTGCCTGCGGGCACGTCGGCTGGATGACGCTGGGCGGGACGAGTGCCTCCGCGCCGCTTCTGGCCGGCATCGTGGCCGACATGAACAGCTACTCGCTGGCCCACGGCGGCGCGCGGCTGGGATTCGCCGACCCGTTCCTGTACGACAGCTTCGCCGCCGACCCCGCCGCGTTCCGCGACGTCACGGTCGGCACCAACAACCCCAACGACGCCGGGCCCTACCCGGCCACGCCCGGCTACGACCAGGCGAGCGGCATCGGCGCGCCGCTGGCCGGTGCGCTGGCCGCCGACCTGGCCGCCTACGCGCCCGCTCAGCCCACGTTCGCCGCCACCCAGATCTCGGCGCTGCCCGCCCGTGCCCAGACGCTCCGGTACGGGCGCTACACCACCCTGCACGGCGTGCTCAGCGATGCCCACGGCGGCATCGCCGGGGCGCGGGTGCTCGTCCAGGGAGCTTCGGCGATCGGCGTTCGCGAGTGGCGGCGCACCACCGACGCCGACGGGGGCTGGTCGCTGCGGCTGCGCGCGCCGTCGCGCCGGATGCACTGGCGTGCCGTGTACCTGGGGTCGGAGACGAGGCGGCCGGCGCTCTCCGACCGCCGCACGATCTACGTGATCCCGCCACTGTGGGCGCGCGCGCCGGCCGGCCCGCTCAGGGCCGGCGTGCCGTTCTCGTTCGCGGGTCGCACGCTGCCCGCGCTGGCCGGCCGCCCGGTGCTCGCACAGATCCGCGTCGCCGGCCGCCGCTGGCGTCGCATCGGGCCGGCCGGGGTGGGGGAGACCGGCCGGTTCCGGCGGGTGATGTCACTGCCGCGCGCCGGCCGCTACCGCCTGCGCTGGCGGTACCACGGCGACCGCAACGGCCGCTGGCTGAGCGCCGTGTCGGACTCCCGCCTGATCACGGTGGGCTGATCGCCACCGGGCACTTGGATACGATCGCGCGGTGACCCGCGGCCTCAACCGGTTCGAGACCATCTCCGTGGCCCTGGCCGTGGGCATCGCGGCCGCGGCCGGCGCGCTGGCGCTGGCATCCGCGGCCAACACGGTCGTGTTCATCGTCTCGGCGGGCGCGCTGGTTGCGCTGGCCTGGATCGTGGGTGTTTCCACCGAGCAGCTGGGAGCGAGCGCCGGGCCCAAGGTCGGCGGCGTGCTGAATGCCACCTTCGGCAACGCGGCGGAGCTGATCATCACCATCTTCGCCATCCGCGCAGGCCAGCTGGAGGTGGCCACCGCGTCGATCACGGGTTCGATCCTGGGCAACACGCTGCTGGTGCTGGGGGCGTCGTTCTTCATCGGGGGCCTCAGGAACGGCCTGCAGTCGTTCAACCAGCGCGTGGCTGGCATGAATGCGTCGATGCTGGCGCTGGCGGTGATCGGCCTCGGCATCCCCACCCTGTTCGGCCACGTGGCCGACCACCCCGACGTGCAGGCCGTCTCCGACGTCACCGCTGGCATCCTGCTCACGCTGTACGTGCTGATGCTGGTGTTCTACTTCCGAACGCCGGAGGTGGCCCACTCCTCCGGCCACGAACCGATCGGCCCGCACTGGCCGGGCCGGCTGGCGATGCTGCTGCTGCTGCTCTCGACGGGGACCGTGGCCGTGATGTCGGACGTGTTCGTCGGTACGCTCGACGCGGTGATCTCCGACGTCGGCATCTCCGCGGTCTTCCTGGGCCTGATCATCGTGCCCCTGGTCGGCAACATCGCCGAGAACATCGTCGGCATCAAGATCGCCTACCAGAACGACATGGACTTCTCGATGCTGGTGTCGCTGGGCTCGTCGCTGCAGATCGCGCTGGGGGTGGCGCCCGCGCTGGTGTTCATCTCGCTGCTGACGCCGCACCACTTCGACCTGCTGTTCCCGGTGATCCAGGTGGTGTCGCTGGCGGCCGCCGTCTTCATCACGGCGCTGATCGCGTCGGACGGCGAGTCGAACTGGTTGGAGGGGGCGCAGCTGATGGCGGTCTACGGGATCATCGCGACGGCGGTGTGGTACCTGTGACGCGGTCGCGACAGATGGCGTTCGCCGCCATCTTCGGCGTCGCCGCGCTCGCGCTGGGGATGCAGGTGGCGGGCGTGGAGGGCCAGCTGGTGTTCGTCGTGGCCGGCGTGGCCGTGGCCGGCCTGGCCTGGGCGCTGGGCGAGGCCACCGAGCAGGCCGGCGGCTCCGCCGGGCCGCGCGTCTCGGCCCTGCTCAACGCCAGCTTCGGCAACCTGCCCGAGCTGGTGATCCTGGTGCTGGCGATCAATGCGGGTCTGGCCGACATCGCCCGTGCATCGATCATCGGCTCGGTGATCGGGAACGTGCTCCTGATCCTGGGGCTGGCGCTCATCCTGGGCGGCTGGCGGCACGGCATCCAGCGGTTCAACGAGCGGATGGCCGGCACGAACGCCTCGATGCTGATCCTGGGGGTGGTCGGGCTGGGCCTGCCCACCCTGTTCCACGCCGTCGACCCGGACCTGCAGGCTGAGCTGAGCCTGTCGCGCTTCACCGCCGCCGCGCTGCTGCTCTGCTACGTCGCCTACGTCTACTTCTCCTTCACCACGCCCGGCCTGCAGTTCCACGACGAGCCGGGCGAGCTGGCGTGGACGCGCACCCAGGCGGTGAGCATGCTGGTGGCAACGGCGGTGGCCACCGGGGTCGTCTCGGAGGTGCTGGTGCACTCGATCGAGCCCACGATCAAGGCCTGGGGGGTGCCTCGCGAGTTCATCGGGCTGATCGTGGTGCCGTTCGTCGGCAACGTGGCCGAGCACTTCTCGGCCGTCAGGCTGGCGTACCACAACCGCATGGACTTCGCGATGGGGATCGCCTTCGGGTCGGGCATCCAGATCTCGCTGCTGGCCAGCGCGGTGGCCGTGTTCGCGAGCATGCTGATCGGCAAGGAGATGTCGCTGGTGTTCGACCCGCTGCAGCTGGCGGCGCTCGGGGCCGCGGCGATCGGCGCGACGACGGTCGCCAGGTCGGGCGAGACCAACTGGCTGGAGGGTCTGCAGCTGCTGGTCACCTACTTCATCGTGGCGGTGGCGTTCTGGCTGCTGTGACCCCGTGGAGCGGGCCGTGACCTTCAACCGCCGCTACTGGTCGGTCGCGCCCTCGCTCTGGCTCGCGGCCTGCTTGGTGCTGTTCGCAGTGGTGCTGTGGTGGACGCTGGCAACCGTGCGCACCCAGCGCGCCGGCGAGCGCGTGCGGTCGATCGAGGTGGCTCTGGACGAGCAGCTCGACAGGGGCGAGATCTCCGCAGAGCAGCACGAGTGGCTCCTGC
>DASUHV010000219.1:0-3716 GCA_036273355.1 Gaiellales bacterium | reverse complement strand
GCGACCCGGGGCCGTGCACCTCGAACTTGGCGAACGAGCTCTCGTCGAACAGGCCGACGCGCTCGCGCGTCGCCATCGCCTCCGCGTGGATCGCCGGCGACCAGTTCTCGCCGGCCCAGCCGCGCGGGCGCAGCGACTCGTCGCCCTCGGCCGCGTTCGGGTCGAACCAGTTGGCCCGCTCCCAGGCCGACTTCTCGCCGAACGACGCGCCCAGCTCGATCAGGCGCTGGTACGCCGGCGACAGCCGCAGCGGCCGTCCGGCCTGGCGCTCGTGGTTCGGGTACTTGATGTCGTAGTAGGTGGCGTAGACCTCGGTCGCACGGGCCAGCGTGTAGGACTGGCTGCGGTACTGGCGGCCGAAGCGGCGGATGTCCATGTGCCAGAGGTCGAGGCTGGGCTCGCCGTTCACGACCCACTCGGCCATCTGCCAGCCCAGGCCGCCGGCGCCGGCCAGGCCGTGCGCGCAGAAGCCGGCCGCCACCCAGAACCCGGGCACGTCGGACTCGCCGAGGATGAACTCGCCGTCGGGCGTGAACGCCTCCGGCCCGTTGAACAGCTTCCTGACCTCGGCCTGCTCCATCCCCGGGACGCGCTTGATCGAGTTGCCCAGCAGCTCGTCGAACCGCTCCCAGTCCTCCGGCAGCAGCTGCGCCTCGAAGCCGTCGGGGACGCCGTCCAGCGCCCAGGGCGCGGGGTCGCGCTCGTAGCCGCCCATGATCAGCCCGCCCACCTCGGTGCGCCAGTAGACCAGGTTGTCGGGATCACGGAGCGTTGGCAGAGCCGGCAACGGCGGATCGAAGGCCTCGGTGACCAGGAACTCGTGGGCGTAGGGGATGATCGGGACGTCGACGCCGACCATCCGCGCGATCTGCGGCGCGTACATGCCGCCGGCGTTGATCACGACGTCGGTGCGGATCGTGCCCCTGTCCGTGACGACCTCGTGCACGCGGCCGTCCTTGAGGGTGATCGCCTCGACGCGGGTGCGCTGCTCGATGTCGGCGCCCAGCAGGCGGGCGCCGTCGGCCAGCGCGAAGGTCAGCTGGCTGGGATCGAGATAGCCGTCCTGGGGGAGGAAGGCCGCGCCCAGCACGCCGTCGGTGCTCATCGGCGGGAACAGCTCCTGCGCCTCGGACGCCGAGATCAGCTCGACCGGCAGCCCGAAGCTCTTGGCCCAGCCGGCCTGGCGCTGCAGCTCCTCCATGCGCGGCTTCGACGATGCCAGCCGCAGGCCGCCCAGCTCGTGCCAGCCCGGGTCCTTGCCGGTCTCGTCCTTGAGGTCGGCGTACAGGCCCACCGAGTACTGCATCATCTTGGTGAGGCTGACCGTGGAGCGCAGCTGGCCGACCAGGCCGGCCGAGTGCCAGGTGGAGCCGTGCGTGAGGCCGTACTGCTCGACCAGCACGACGTCGCTCCAGCCCAGCTTGGCGAGGTGGTAGAGGATGCTGCAGCCGCCGACCCCGCCGCCGATCACCACCGCCCGTGCGTCAGTCCTCACCGAACCGCTCCCTGATCAGTGGTATAGACCAATCCAAGGCCCGTACGATACCCGCTGCTCCCGTGAGCCGCTCGGCCGGGGCGGTGCCCTCGATCACGATGCACTGCATCCCGGCGGCCAGCGCCGCGCGCAGGCCCTGCTCGGAGTCCTCGAAGACCAGCACCTGGTCCGCCGGCAGCGGACGTCCGACGTGGTCGGCCAGCTCGTCCCTGGCCAGCAGGTAGCCCTGTGGGTCGGGCTTGCCGCGCTGCACGTCCTCGAGGCAGACCAGCACGGGGAACAGCTCGCGCAGGCCGCTGGACTCGAGCACGCCCTCGATCTCGACGCGGGCGGCGCCGGAGGCGATCGCGACCGGCACGCGGGCGGCGATCCGGCGCACGCAGTCCGCCGCCTGCGGGTGCACGGTCGAGCGCGTCCGCTGCGCCTCCATGTAGAGCTGTGCGCGGCGCTCGACCAGGTGCTCCAGGAGCCCCGGCTCGCCGCTTCGGCCGAACCGTTCCAGCACCAGCCGGCAGATCTCGTCGTCGGCGTAGCCGGCGAACTGCTCGAAGTAGAGCGATGCCGGCACCTCGATCCCGACCTCGCCGAAGATGCGCTCGAACAGCTCCGCGAGCAGCCCTTCGTCGTCGGAGATGGTGCCGTTGAAGTCGAATATCACGGCTGCCGGTCTCATGGCCGGCGCGAGTGTACAGTCAACGCCAAATGGCCGGCACCGATGTGACCGTGGTGGGAGCGGGCCTCTACGGCAGCTCCCTGGCCTGTGCGCTCGCCCGCGAGGGCATGAGCGTGCGGCTCTGCGAGCGGCGGTCGCCCACCGCCGGCGACACCGGTCGCTCCTTCGGGATGGTGCGCCGGCACTACTCGAACGCCGTCACCGTCTCGCTCGCGAAGCGCGGCTGCGAGCTGCTGATGTCCGACCGCGAGTCCGCGTACGTGCCCACCGGCTACCTGCTGACGGTGTCGCCGGCGCAGCGTGCTGCCTGCGAGGGCAACGTCGCGCTCGGCCAGAGCCTGGGCGTCGACACGCGGCTGCTCGAGCCGGACGAGCTGGCGGCGGTGGAGCCGCTGATCGACACGGACGGCATCGGCTGCGGCGCCCACGAGCCCGACGGCGGCCTGGTCGATGCCTCGCGCTACACCCTGGCGCGGTTCGCCGAGGCGGTGGCGCTGGGCGTCGACGTGTCGATGGGCGCGGAGGCCGAGCTGCCCGACGACGGATCGATCGTGGTGGTCGCGGCCGGGTGCTGGTCGAAGCAGCTGCTGCCGGAGCTGCCGGTGGAGCTGCACCGCATCGAGATCGCCGTGCTCCGCGACGCGCCCGTGCGCGCCGTCGTCTCGGACGCGGTCACGAACGTGGTGACGCGGCCGGTGGCCGGAGGCGGCGCCTGGGTCGTCACCTACGGCGGGTCGACGCGGTACGCGCAGCGTGACGACTGCGACGGTGAGCCCGATCCGGCGTACCGCGACGCGGTGCGCTCGTCGCTGGCGTCGCGCTACCCGAGCATCGCCGGCGCCTCCTACACCGGTGGCTGGTCGGGGGCGTACGACGTCACGCCGGACTGGAACCCGGTCGTGGGCTGGGTACGCGAGGGCGTGTTCGCCGTGGCCGGGCTCTCGGGTCACGGGCTGAAGCTGGCGCCTGCCATCGCGGAGTCGGCCGCCGCCGTGATCGCGGGCCGCGAGCCGCGGATCGATCTACGCCCGCTCCGGTTCGAGCGCTTCGCCGAGGGCGACCTGCTGAGGCTTGCCTACGGCCCGGGCGCGCGCGCCTGACGCGGCCGGGTAGGGTGCCGGGTATGCAGATGCGACAACTGGGAGCGGGCGGCCCCGACATCTCTGTGGTCGGGTTCGGCTCGTGGGAGGCCGGTGGCATGCACTGGGGCCCGAACAGCTCCGAGCAGGAGGTGATCGCGGCCATCCACGCGGGGCTCGACGCGGGCATGACGTGGGTGGACACGGCCGAGGTGTACGGGAACGGCGTGTCGGAGCGGATCGTCGGCCGTGCCGTTGCCGGGCGAGACGATGTGCTGGTGTTCACCAAGGTGGCGCCCGACGAGGGCAGCGGCCTCGCGCCCGACCAGGTACGAGGCGCGATCGACGCGTCGCTGGAGCGGCTGGGAAGGGATCACGTCGACCTCTACCAGGTGCACTGGCCGTCCGACGACGTGCCGATCGAGGAGACGTGGGGCGCGATGGCCGAGCTCGTGTCCGCAGGCAAGGC
>DASUHV010000218.1:0-6823 GCA_036273355.1 Gaiellales bacterium | reverse complement strand
AGCGGGCATCGTCAACGAGCTTGGATCCGCAGGCGACGCAATACGCCATTGCGGCAAGCCTACTTGACCCGCGCGCCGACCGCCCTCGCAGCTCAGGTGTAAGTTCGGCCTGGCATCCTGGTGTGACACGGGTGTGACACGACCCGGCCTTGACCACCTGCGAGCCCGCATGGTTACGGGAGCGGGATAATCGCCGCATGAAGCTGCCGCTGCCGGTCCCGGCACCGTACGACTTCGAGCGCTCGACCTTCCGGTTCCGGACGTTCGGCGACGATCTGGCCAGCTGCTGGCAGGACGGCGGCCTCCATCGCGTGCTGGGATCGGGCCTGCCGGTTCGCATCGAGGCCGACGGGCTCACGGCCTACGGCGTATACACCGACCGCGACCGTGACGAGGTGGCGCACCTGCTCGGGGCGGCCTTCGACATCGACGCGTTCGCGCAGGCGTTTCCGGCGCTCGCGGCCCGCGCACCAGGCTTCCGGCCGCCGCTGCTGGCCGATCCGTTCGAGGCGATGGTGACCGCAGTCACCGCTCAGCAGATCTCGCTGCGGGCCGCGGCGGTGATGCGCGCGGCGCTGGTGCGGCGGCTGGGGCAGCGCATCGAGCATGACGGTTTCGAGTGGTGGCGCTTCCCGCGGCAGCACGACGTGCGCGGCGCCGACCTGGCCGGCCTCAAGCTGTCTGCGATGAAGATGCGGTCGATCGCGGCGCTGGCCGACGCCGATCTGGATGTCGCCGATCTCGACAACGACGCCGTTATCGCGCAGGTGACGCGGCTGCCCGGCATCGGGCGCTGGACAGCGGACTGGCTGCTGGCACGCTGCCTGGGGCGGCGTGACGTTGTCGCGGCGGGCGATCTGGCCGTGCGCAAGGCGGTGGCGGCCTGGTTCTCCGAGGATCCGATCTGGCCCGAGCAGCGCGTTCGTGAGGCGATGGCCCCGTTCGGCGAACACACGAATCTGGCCGTGCACTACATGCTGACGCCCGTCGGCGGCTGAACGCGCGCCGCCGGCGTGGCCAATTGACACGAACACGAATCGCGGTACTGTGCACGGTGTGGCTGGGACGGGGTCTCTGGTGCCCAGCCGTTGCCCTGTTTCGAGGCTCTGGGGGGAGTCCGTATGGAGGCACGCGACCGTCTGCTCGTGAGACTGATACAGGTGTCCGCGGTGCTGCTCGTGGTCGGGCTGTGCATGGTCGCGGTCGTGCTCGGCTGGGTGGCCTACGAGCTGCGCGGGCTGTCGGGCGACATCTCCCAGTCGCAGGCCCGGCTGCCGGCGCGCGTGCGCGCGGTGCTGCCGGTCGACGCCGGCATCCTCGAGCATCCGCAGGTGACGCTGGTGCGCTACAGCTCCGGGATCTCATCCGGCGCGGCGGTGCTGTTCTCGACCGTCCCCAACCGGAACCTGGCCGCCTTCCTGACGCTGCCCCCCAGCACCCAGGTGAACGGCTCGCCGCTCGCCGACCTGGACACCCGGGAGGCGATCGGAGCGCTCGGAGCCGAGGGCATCACGATCGACCACGTCGCCCTGATCGACCCGGCTCGGGTGGCGCCCCTCGTGGACGGTCTCGGCGGTATCACCGTCGACAACAAGACCACGTTCGTGGCACTGACCGCAGGCGGCCGCGAGCTGCGGTTCAACAGGGGCAAGCTGAACCTGGACGGTGATCGCGCCAAGGTCTACGTGTCGGCAGCCACCACACGCGAACAGCTCGAGACGGCCAGCGAGGCGGTGCTTGCCGGCATCGTGCACAAGGTGCTGGCGCCGGCGGGGTTTCAGCGGATGCAGACGATGGGCGCCGTGCTCGCCGACTCGGCCGCGACGGATCTGACCGATGCCGACGTGGTGGGACTGGTCGAACTGCGCCTGCAGGGCGGCGCCGCACTCCAGTGCCAGGTGCCGCGGCGCACGCCGATCGCGGAGCACCAGACGACCGTCGACCAGTTCCTCGGCAAGGCGGCGAACCCCGGCTCGCCGTGCAAGGTTCACCACGTCGACGGCGCAGAGCTGGCGCCGCCGGTGGCCGTCGTGCGCGTCGTACAGCACTACGGCTGGCATCTGTTCGTGGCGGCAGCGCTGCTGTTGCTGCTGCTGGCGACGGTCGCAGCCGTGATGCTGGTGCTGCGCTGGCCGAAGATCGACCGGAGCCCGCCGAAGGGCGCGTTGCCGCCGCTGCGGCGCGTCTCTCCCTGAAACAGCCGCTCACCCGCCGGCGATCGCGAGCACCCCGGCCAGCGCCAGACCGACGCCGGCCCGCTGACCGCCGCTGAGGCGCTCGTGCAGCCGCACGTGCGCCAGCGCGACGGTGACCAGGGGAAACAGCGATCCCAGCACCGCCACGATGCTCAGGTAGCCGTGGGTCGTCGCCACCGCGAACCCCGCGTTGGCGGTGACATCGAGCAACCCCACCACCACGAGGGCGGGCAGCGCAGCGCGCGCAAACGCCGGCCGCACGACCAGGGCCGTGGCGGCGAACACGGTGACCGAGGTGAGACGCGCCGTGGCGACGCCCCACAGCGGATCGGCGCGGGCGGCGTGATCGAGCGCCACCAGCTGCAGTCCCAGGGCCAGCGCCGCCACCAGCGCCAGCGTCACCCCCGCGCCCCGGACGGTGCCTCCCCCGGCCGATGGCTCCCGTGACACCAGGGCGACCCCGGCCAGAGCGGCGCCGATGCCGGCCAGCTGCACGGCGCTCGGCCGTTCGCCGGTGGCCAGCCCCACCACGACCGGCACGACGGCGCTGGTGGCGAGGATCGGCGCCGCCACGCTGATCGCGCCCAGCGTCATGGAGCGGTAGAACGACGAGACCGCCACCACGCCGGCCAGACCGGCCAGCACGCCGGGCAGCGCCGCGCCCGTGTCGTAGCCTCCGCTGCGCACCGCGGCCACCATCACGACTCCCGTCAGGCCCACGGCCTGGCTGACCAGCACCACCACCAGCAGCGGATGCCGGCGGCTGAGCGACCCGCCCATGAAGTCGGCCACGCCCCAGCACAGCGAGGCGATCAGCGCCAGCGCTACCGCCACGCGTCCACCGCTATCTGAACGCCGTCACCAGGCTGCGGCCGATGCGATCGTGCACCTCCGACGTGGGGCGGCTGCCGCGCTGCTCGAGCGCCATCAGCACCGCGCCCACCACCGGCGGCGCCTCCAGCCTGGTCAGGAGCGCGGTCGGCACCTCGGCGGCGATGCGCTGCTCGAGCCGCTCGCTGCGGCCGTGGAACAGGCCGCCGCTCATCACCAGCTCGAACGGCTCGTCGTCCATCGCCAGCCTGGATGCGACCACCCGCGCCGCCTCGCCAAGCTGCGCACCCGCCCAGTCCACGATCTCGATCGCGACCCGGTCGCCGCGCTCTGCGTGGCGCAGCACCTCCGGCGCCGCGTTCGACTCGCGCTCGCCGCCGCGGCTGTACTCCTCCAGCAGTTGCGCCACGGTGGCGGCACCCATCAGCTCGCACAGTCCCTCGCTCAGGGACGTGGCCGGCCCGCGCCCGACGTACGCCCGCGCAACCGCCCGCAGGGCTGCCTCGCCGACATCGGATGCGCTGCCCTCGTCGCCCAGCAGCCTGCCCAGCCCGAGCGTGCGGTACGTCTCGCCGGCGCTGTTGCGTCCGGCGGCAACGGTGCCGGTGCCGGCGATCACCACCACGCCCCAGGGCGCCCGCACCCCTGCGCGAAGCGCGATGAAGGAGTCGTTCAGGATGGTCGGCGAGATGCTCAGCCGGAGCGCCCCGAACACGCCCTCCAGCCGCGGCACGTCGGACGGCCAGTCGACGCCGGCGAGGCCGAACACGGCCGCCTCCAGCTCGGAACGGGACAGGTCGGTGCCATCGATGGCGCGCTCGATCGCGTCGCCGATGCTGTCCGCTGCGCCGCGCAGCCCCACCGTCTCCCAGTTGCTGGGGCCGGCGGTGCCGGCGCCGATCAGCGTGCCGTTCTCGTCGCAGATCGCGGCGTGCGTCTTGGAGCCGCCGCCGTCGACCCCCAGCACGGCCGTCACCGAATCCCCGCCGATCGGTACGCACGCTCCACCGCGTCCATCACCACCGCTCCGTCCTCACCGCTGGGCAGCGGCTGCCGGCCTTCCGACACCGCGTCGATGAACTCCGCCACCTGGGTGCTGTACATCGGCTGCGCGCAGTGCTCGTAGCCCTCGGGGCCTTCAGTGAAATCCCATATGCGTGCGTAGCCGCCCGTGCCATACACCTCGGTATCGGCCTCCAGGCCGGCGAGATGAGGGTGCCACCATCCCGACTCGACCAGCGAGCTGGTGCCGTTCGCCCACCCGATCAGGAGCACCCCGTCGTCGTCCACCGCGTAGTCGCCGTAGCGGGTGGCGATGCGGGCGCAGACCGTCGCCAGGGCCGGGTCGCCCAGCAGGAACCGCACGGTGTCGATGGCGTGGACGCCCATGTCCAGCAGTGCGCCGCCGCCGGCCAGCTCGGGGTCGGTGAACCATCCCGACGGGCCCCACCCCGCGTGCACGCCGTAGCCGCGGGTCTTGGTGATCTCGCCCAGCTCGCCGGCCGCGATCCGCGCCCGCAGCGCGCGCACGTCGTCGTGGAAGCGCCAGCAGTGCGCCACCATCAGCCGCCTGCCGGACGCGGCCGCGGCCGCGTTCATGGCCTCGGCCTCAGCCAGCGTGCGAGCCATCGGCTTCTCCACCAGCACGTGCTTGCCGGCCTCCAGGCAGGCGATCGTTTGAGGGGCGTGCAGGGCGTTGGGCGTGCCAATGATGACGGCATCGATCTCCGGGTCGGCGGCCAGCTCCCGCCAGTCGGTGGTGATGCGAGGGATGCCGTGCCGCTCGGCCAGGGATCGCAGCGATGCCTCGCGCCAGTTCGCGGCCGCCGCCAACTCGCCGCCGGGGTGCGCGAGCACGCCACGGGCGTGGAAGTCCATGATCCAACCGGAGCCGAACAGGGCGATGCGCACCGGGGCAACCTACCCCTTGACGCCGGTCAGCGTGATCCCTTCGATGAAGACGCGCTGGGCCAGGAAGAAGATCACGATCACGGGCAGCATGAAGATCAGCGCCGCGGCCATCGTCAGGTTCCAGTCGACGTGATGGAGGCTGCGGAACGACGACAACGCCACCGACAGCGTCTGGGCGTCCTGGTTGGAGGCGAGGTAGACGAGCGGTCCGTAGAAGTCGTTCCAGGCGTAGATGAAGTTGAACAGCGCGACCGCGACGATCGCCGGCTTGGCCAGCGGGATGATCACACGCCAGAGCACCTGCAGGTGCCCGCCGCCGTCGACGCGGATGGCGTCGGTCAGCTCCTTGGGGATGGTGAGGAAAAACTGCCGCAGGAGGAAGATCGAGAAGGCGTCGCCGAAGAAGCTGGGAATGATCAGGGGCTTGAGCGTTCCGATGAACTGGATCCCGGTCCACTCGTGGAACTGCTTGGCCCACAGGATGTAGAGCGGGATGGACGTCACCTGGGTGGGCAGCATCAGCGTCGAGAGCACGAGCAGGAAGACGATGTTCCGCCCCCGCCAGTCGATCCGCGAGAAGGCGTAGGCGACCGGCACGCAGCTGCAGACCACGCCCACGGTCGACAGCCCGGCGTAAAGGAAGGTGTTCCAGAGGAACCGCCAGACGTTGATCTCGTCGAACACCGTCTTGAAGTTCGACCACACGAACGGATGGGGCCAGAGGCTGCCGGTGAGCGCCTGGTCGTTCGACTGCACGGCCGTGAAGAACATGTAGACGATGGGGAACATGAACAGGGCCGACACGCCGATCAGCACGGAGTGATTGGCCACGGCGAGCAGGAACCGCTTCCGCCGCACGGCGGCCGGGCGACGGCGGGCGGCCGGGATCGGCCGGGTCGACTGGGCGACTTCGGCTATGACAGGCCTCCGCCGTAGTGCACCCAGCGCCGCGACGTCAGCAGCAGGATGGCCGTGAGCACCATCGTGGCGATGAACAGGATCCAGGCCATCGCGGAGGCGTAGCCCATGTGGAAGTACGTGAACGCCTGCTCGTACAACCACACCGAATAGAACAGGAGCGAGTTCTGCGGGGAGCCGACGCCGTTGCCTGTGGTCGTGGCGCTGACGTAGGCCTGGTCGAAGTACTGGAAGCCGTCGATGATCCCGATGATCAGCGTGAAGAAGATCACCGGCGTCAACATGGGGAACGTCACGTACCGGAAGCGCTGCCAGGCATTCGCGCCCTCGACCGCGATCGCCTCGTAAAGATCGCGCGGCACGTTCAGCAGCCCGGCCAGGTACAGCACGATCGCATCACCGATGCCCCACAGCCCGAGCACCACGAGCGCCGGTTTGGCCCACGTCGGGTCGAAGAACCAGAGCGGCCCGTTGATGCCAAGATGGCCGAGGAACTGGTTGATCGGCCCGGTCACCGGGTTGAACAGGTACACGAAGACCAGCGACGCGCCGACGGTCGGAGCCATCGAGGGCATGAAGAACAGCGTTCGGTAGCCGTTGACGCCGCGCTTCGGCCGGGTCAGCAACATCGCCGTTGCGATCGCGAATACGATCCGCAGCGGCAGGCCCACCACGATGATCCAGATCGTGTTCCTGACGGCCGTCCCGAAGTACGGGTCGCCTTGATTCGGCTGGCCGTTCAGGGTCAGCTTCCCGATCATGTAGCGATAGTTGTCGAGCCCGATCCAGCGCGGGCTCGAGATCAGGTCGTAGTGGGTGAACGAGTAGTAGAGGCTGAGCAGCATCGGCCCCGCCGTGAACACGACGAAGCCGAAGATCCACGGCGACAGGAACAGCAGCACCGTGCCGTACTTCCGGAGCTGGGCGCGCCGCCGCGCACGCCGGCGCTCGGCCGGCGTGCGCGGCTG
>DASUHV010000217.1:0-6562 GCA_036273355.1 Gaiellales bacterium | reverse complement strand
GGTAGTGTTCGCGGCCGTGGCGGAGAGCGGCACATCACGAGGCGACAGGCGCCCGATCGGCGTGATCGGTGCGGCGCTCGACCTCGGCTCGGGGCGCCGCGGCGTCGACATGGGGCCGTCGGCGATCCGCTACGCGCAGCTGGGCGAGCGCATCGAGGCGATGGGCCTGCCCATCCACGACCACGGCAACGTGCGCACCGGCATGGTGGAGGCGCTCGACCAGGGTGACCCGTCCGCGCGCTACTGGAGCGCCATCAAGCGCACCTGCGAGGAGCTGGCAGACCACGTCGCCGCGACGGTCAACGACGGCGAGATGCCGCTCGTGCTGGGCGGAGACCACTCGATCGCGATCGGCACCCTGGGAGGGCTGGCCCGCGCACACGCAGCGCCCGGCGGCGTGGTGTGGCTGGACGCGCACACCGACATCAACACGCCCAGTACCTCCCCCAGCGGGAACGTGCACGGCATGCCGATGGCGGTGGCGCTGGGCCTGGCCGACGATCCGCGCTTCGAGGCGTCCGCCTGGCCGCTGCCGATGATCAAGCAGGAGCACACCGTGCTGGTCGGGATCCGCAGCGTCGACGGCGGGGAGCGGTCGCGGCTGCACGAGCTGGGCGTGCGGGTGTTCACGATGGAGGACATCGATCGCCACGGCATGCGCGACGTGATGGAGGAGGCGATCTCGATCGCCTCCGGCGCCGCGTTCATGCACGTGTCGCTGGACATGGACGTGATCGACCCGGACCAGGCGCCGGGCGTGGGCACGCCGGTGCGGGGCGGGATCACCTACCGCGAGGCGCACCTGGCGATGGAGATGCTGTCCACCAGCGGCAAGGTGTCGTCTGTCGAGGTGGTCGAGGTGAACCCGGTGCTGGACGAGCACAACGCCACGGCCACGCTGGCCGTGGAGCTGGTGCTGTCGGCGCTGGGCGCCCGCATCCTCTAGCCACGGCTGTGCTGGGCTAGATGATTGATTCCACGTCGCCGTGATGTCCTGAGCGGTCGGTAAGCAAGCAGCGCAAGGATCGAGGGAGGGCCGATATCGGGAATATCGGCTCGACCGAGGACGCCGCGATGCGCCGGTTCCCGACCGCAGCACCGCAGCCACACGCACACCACCAACACTACGGACGGTCATGCGCGCGGGGACGTGGAATCAATCATCTAGCGCTCGCCCTCGCTGGGCTCGTAGTAGACGGTGCCCAGCAGCTCGTCCGGTAGGTACTGCTGCTCCACCCAGCCGCCCGGGTAGTCGTGCGGGTAGCGGTAGCCCTGGCCGTGGCCGAGCTTGGCCGCGCCCGCGTAGCTGGCGTCGCGCAGCGGCTTGGGCGGCCGCAGGTTGCCGCGCTCGCGAACGTCCTGGCCGGCCCGCTGGATGGCCATGTAGCTGGCGTTCGACTTGGGCGCGCGGGCCAGGTATGCGACCGCCTGCGAGAGGTTGATGCGGCACTCGGGCAGCCCCACGAACTCGACCGCGCGGGCGCACGCCACAGCCACCTGCAGCGCCTGGGGGTCGGCGTTGCCGACGTCCTCCGACGCAAACACGATCATCCGCCGGGCGATGAACTTGGGGTCCTCGCCGCCGGCGATCATCACGGCCAGGTAGTAGATGGCGGCGTCGGCGTCGGACCCTCGCATGCTCTTGATGAAGGCCGACGTGACGTCGTAGTGGTGGTCGCCGCCCTTGTCGTACAGGAGCGGCCGCTTGCGGGCTGCGTCGTGCACGTTGTCGGAGCTGACCGGCTCGCCGCCGGCGGCCGCCACGGCGGCCTCCAGGATGTTGAGCGCGTTGCGGGCGTCACCCCCGGCCGCGGCCACGATCTCGTCGCGGATCTCGTCGGGCAGCGTGATCGCCAGCTCCGTCTCGCCGCGGCGTACGACGCCGGCCAGGTCATCGCGGTCGAGCGGCTGCAGCTCGAACAGCTGGCACCGCGACAAGAGCGCCGAGTTGACCTCGAAGTAGGGGTTCTCGGTGGTGGCGCCGATCAGCGTCACCAGCCCGGACTCGACCCCCGGCAGCAGCGCGTCCTGCTGGGCCTTGTTGAACCGGTGGATCTCGTCCAGGAACAGGATCGTTTTCTGCCCGGTCTGGCCCAACCGCTGCTCGGACTCCGACAGCACGCGGCGCACGTCGGCGATCCCGACCTGCACGGCCGACAGCTCCTCGAAGTGGGCACGCGTGGTGTGGGCGACGATCCGGGCCAGCGTCGTCTTGCCGGTGCCGGGCGGCCCGTAGAAGATCATCGAACCGACCCGGTCCTCGGCGATCGCGCGCTGCAGCGCGCTGCCCTCGCCGATCACGTCCCGCTGTCCGGCGAACTCGTCGAGCGCCTGTGGCCGCACCCGCTGCGGCAGCGGCGCCTGCGCGCCCAGACGGCCTCCGGCCGCGTCCGCGAACAGGTCATTTGCCATGCTGCAGGCTACACTGCGAACGTGGGCACGACAGCCAGAGAAACGGTGCGACTGGGCGGCATGGCCCTGCGGAACGGCATCTTCGTGCACAGCCTCGACCACTGGGCGGCGGCGGTGCGAACGCCCGAGGGCGAGCTGCGCCTGGCCTCCGGCCGCAAGCCGGAGCTGCCCGCGGGCCTGCTCGCTGTGCCCGGCGTCCGCGGCGTGGCGCGCATGGCCGAGATGGGATACCTGCTGCCGATCATGCGGCGCCGGCTGCCCGAGGCACGGCTGCCGATCGAGGGTGCCGGCAGCGCGGCTGCGCTGGGCGCCACCGTCGTCGTGTCCCGCGCGATCCGCGGCAGCCGGCTGTCGCCGCTGACTGCTGAGCTGCTGGGTGCGTCGCTGGCGCTGGTGCCGGCCATGGCCTCGCTGCGCGGTTCGCAGGTGGCCGGGTATCACGGCGCCGAGCACAAGGCGATCGGAGGCTACGAGCACGGCCAGGCCGCCGAGCAGGCCACGAAGGAGCATGACCGCTGCGGGTCGCACATGGTGGGGCCGATGCTTGCCGCAACTGTGGTCGGAAACGTGCTCGTGAACCGGTTGCCGGCCTCACGGCGCGGGCCCGCCCGGCTGGTCGCCGGGGTGGCTGCGATCGGTGCCGCCACCGAGGTGTTCGGCTGGATGACCCGTCACCACGACAACCCGGTGTCGCGCGCTTTGCGCTGGCCCGGGCACGAACTGCAGCGGGTCGCGGCGACGCGTGAGCCGACCGCGCAGGAGCTCGAGGTGGCGCAGGCAGCGCTGCACGAGGTGCTACGGCTGGAGGGCGCCGAGCCGCTGACCGTCTAGCCGCCTGATTTTGCAGACCGTGCAATACGCGGTAATCTGGACGGACAAATGGACTTCTTTCAGGGCTTCGGAACGTGGCTGTTGTTGCTGCTCTGGCCGTTGGTGCTGCCGGCCTGCTTCATCGCCCTCGTCTTCTTCGCGTACAAGATGTGGCGGGCGATGCCCACCACCAAGCCGAACAAGATCCAGCCGGCCAGCGGCCACTCCGTGCGCTGGCACGACGTGGCCGGCGCCGACGAGGCGCGCGAGGAGCTGGAGGAGATCGTCGAGTTCCTGCGCGATCCCAAGCGGTTCAAGAAGCTGGGTGCGCGCGTGCCCAAGGGCGTGCTCCTGTACGGGCCGCCCGGCACCGGCAAGACGCTGATGGCGAAGGCAATCGCCACCGAGTCGGGCGCCAACTTCTACTTCCAGAGCGCCTCCTCGTTCGTGGAGATGTTCGTGGGCGTCGGCTCGGCGCGGATCCGCCGCCTGTTCGCGGAGGCGCGCAAGCACCAGCCCTCGATCATCTTCATCGACGAGCTCGACGCCGTCGGCACCGCTCGCTCGGGAGGCGCCCACAACCGCGAGCACGACCAGACGCTGAACCAGCTGCTGGTCGAGCTGGACGGGTTCGACGAGGCCGACCGGCTGATCATCATGGGTGCGTCCAACCGGCTCGACGACCTCGATCCGGCCCTGCTGCGGCCGGGCCGGTTCGATCGCCAGATCCACGTGGCGACGCCCGACCTGAAGGGGCGCCGCGAGATCCTCGCCGTGCACACCCGCAACAAGCCTCTGGCCGAGCCCGTCGACCTGGGCGTGATCGCGCGGCAGACGGCCGGGCTGACCGGTGCCGACCTGGCCAACATCTGCAACGAGGCGGCGATCCAGGCCGGGCGGGCCGAGGCGAAGGAGATCACGCCCGCGCACTTCAACGCCGCGGTCGAGCGGGTGGTGGCCGGTCTGCAGCAGCGCAAGCTGATCACCGACAAGGAGAAGCGGGTGATCGCCTACCACGAGGCCGGTCACGCCCTGGTCGCGCGCCTGATGTCCGACGACATCCACAAGGTCACGATCGTGCCCCGCGGCCGCGCGCTCGGCTTCATGATGAGCCTGCCCGAGGAGGACCGCTACGTCCTCTCCAAGGACGAGCTCGAGGACTGGCTGAAGGTCACGCTGGGTGGCCGCGCAGCCGAGCAGGTGGTGTTCGGCCGCATCACCAACGGCGCCGCCAACGACCTCGAGCGGGCCACGGCGGTCGCCCGGTCGATGGTGTTCGAGTGGGGCATGGGCAGCTCAACCACGTCGCATCAGATGCGCGCCGACAACTATTCGCTGTCGGAGGAGACCAAGCGGCTGCGTGACCACGAGCAGCGCGAGATCACCGACCAGGCCTACACCGAGGCGCTGCGACTGGTGCTCGAGCATCGCCGCCACCTGGATGTGCTGGCAAACGCGTTGCTTGACCAGGAGACGCTCGATCGAGACCAGATCGACGAGCTGCTGAGCGACCTGCAGCCGGAGTCCAACGCATCCGGGCAGATCGGCGTGGAGCTACCGCGCGACGGTGCGGGCGCCGGCCAGCCCGCCGTGCACCGGCCCGAGCCGGGGCTGCACAGCGAGCCGCCCGAGCAGCCCGACCAGCACCCCTAGCTCGCGGGCTTGTCGTCGGGCGCCGCACCGTCAGCGGCTGCCGGCGGCGTGTCCGCCACCTCCTCGGCCTCGCTCTCGACGGTCTCGCTCGACGCGTCAGCGGTGGCACCCTCGGCCCGCACGTCGGCGATCTCCTGCTCCTTTTCCGAGATCCTGTCGCGAAGCTCGTGCACCTTGGTCGTCTGGTCGGCCAGCGAGTTGGGCGTCTCGCCCAGCGCGATCATGGCGGCGCCGAGGTCGGCCAGCGCCTCCTTCTCCTCGCCCTTGAGGCTGCGCAGCTGCATCTGCAGCTGGCCCGTCTTGGCCGTGTCGGTGGTCTTCTCGACGACGGTGGTCGCCACGTCCGTCGCCTGCTGCTTGATCTTGTCCAGAAAGCCCATGCATCCTCCGTTTGCCGCTCGTTTGGCGTAAATGACCCACTAGGATCCGTGCGCAGTGCGCGCACAGACGATCCATCATATCGGGCATGCTGTCGACGACCTCGACGCCGCCATCGCCGACTACCAGCGGCTGCTGGGGGGTGTGCTCGAGCACCGCGAGACGGTGCCCGATCAGGGAGTCGAGGCGGCAACGATGCTGCTGGGCGACGGCCGCGTCGAGCTGCTGCGGCCGCTGGGTGACGACACCCCGGTCGGCAAGTTCCTGCTCAACCGCGGCCCCGGGATGCACCACATGGCGCTGCGGGTCGACGACATCGAGCAGGCGCTGGCCGATGCCGCCGCCACCGGCGCCGAGCTGATCGACCAGCAGCCGCGCGTGGGCCTGTTCGGGCTGCGCGTGGCGTTCATCCATCCGCACAGCGTGCACGGCGTGCTGGTGGAACTCGTGCAACCAGCGAACGAAGGGAACGGGCATGGCTGAATCGCGGGTCGAGATCGGGTTCGACGGCGGCCTCATCATCAGCGCGAAGGTGGCCGACGCGGAGTGGGCCAAGGTCGAGTCGGCGCTGGCCGCGGGCAGCGGCATGGTCAGCTTCAACGCCGAGGACACCGACCACCACGTCGACGTCTCGAAGATCTGTTACGTGCGCCGCGAGGCACGCGTGGGCCGGGTCGGGTTCTGAGCGGAGCGGCGTAGATGGCGGGTCTCGGGCTGCTCGGTCTGCAGTGGTCGGGCGTGACGACGACCCTGCGCTGCCTGTGCGGGACGTCGGTCGCGGCCGATGCCGGGCAGGGCATCGCCGACGTGCACGACCCGCGCCTGGGTGAGCTGGCGCGCGTGTCCAGGTCGAAGCGGATGGTGCCGGCAACGCTCGAGGTGAGCGACCTGACGCGGCTGGTGCGGGGCGCCCGGCGCGGTGAGGAGCTGGGCGGCGAGCTGCTCGCGCACATGCGCACGACCGATGCGGTGGTGCTGGTGGTGCGCTGCTTTCACGACGACCAGGTGGCGCACCCGTCGGGGCGGGTGAACCCGCTGGACGACGCCGAGACGATCGAGCTTGAGCTGGTGTTCGCCGACCAGGCGGCGGTGGCGCGGCGGCTGGAGCGGGTGGCGAAGACGGCCAAGTCGGGCGACCGGGCGATCGTTGCCGAGCAGGAGCTGCTCGTGGAGCTGGCAGCCGGGTTGGAGCAGGGGCGCCCGGCGCGGTCGCTGGGCCTGGATCTGCCCGATGCGCTCGACCTGCTGACGGCGAAGCCGGCGCTGACGATCGCGAACGTTGACCAGAGCGGCAACGAGCAGGCGGTGG
>DASUHV010000216.1:0-9154 GCA_036273355.1 Gaiellales bacterium | reverse complement strand
ACGGTGTCGGTCTCGACCGTCGCCATCAGCCGGCCTCGTCCTCGTCGTCGTCCTCGCCCTCGTCCCACAGCGCCTCGGCCAACTCGATCTCCTCGGGAGCCTCGGCCGCGGCGATCACCTCGGGCACGACCAGCTCGGGATCCTCCCCATTCTCGAGCCGCCGGCGGGCGCGCAGGAATGCCTCGCGGAACTCGCTCACGACACGGCCGCCGGCTCGTGGTAGAGGCCCGAGATCGGGCTGTGCTCCGTGAACGGGCAGCCGCCCTCGTCGATGTGGCGCTGGAACTCGTCGCGGAAATGGGTCACGTAGCTCGCCACCGGCATCGCCATCGCGTCGCCCAGCGGGCACAGGCAGTTGCCGAGGATGCGGTCGCACACGTTCAGCAGCAGGTCGAGCTCGCCCTGGCGCGCTTCGCCCATCTCGATGCGGCGGATGATGTCCACGCCCCAGCGCGTGCCCTCGCGGCAGGGCGTGCACTTGCCGCAGCTCTCGTGCCTGTAGAACTCCGACACGCGCAACGCCAGCTGCACCATGCAGGTGCGGTCGTCGATCACGATGATCGCGCCGGAGCCGGCCATGGAGCCGGCGGCCGCGATCGACTCGAAGTCGATGTGGGTGTCGATCTGGTCGGGCATCAGGAGCGGGGCGGACGAGCCGCCCGGGATGATCGCCTTCATCGTGCGGCCGTCCGGCGTGCCGCCGCCGTGGCCCTCGATCAGCTCCCGTAGGGTGGCCGTCAGCGGCAACTCGTAGTTGCCCGGCCGCTTGACGTTGCCCGAGAGCGAGAACACGCGCGTGCCCTTCGACCGCTCCGTGCCGATATCCGCGTAGGCCGCACCGCCCATCTCCAGGATGTAGGGCACCGACGCCAGCGTCTCCACGTTGTTGACCAGCGTGGGTGCGGCGTAGAGGCCGGCCACCGCCGGGAACGGCGGCTTGCTGCGTGGCTGTCCCCGCTCGCCCTCCAGCGACGAAAGGAGCGCGGTCTCCTCGCCGCAGATGTAGGCGCCCGCGCCCCGGTGCAGGACGACGGTAGCGTCGTAGCCCGAGCCCAGCACGTCGGCGCCGACGAAGCCTCGCTCGCGCGCCTGCTCCAGCGCCGTCATCAGCACCTCGAACTCGGCGCGGTACTCGCCGCGGATGTAGATGAAGGCCGACGTCGCGCCGATCCCGAAGCTCATCGTGATCACGCCCTCGATCAGCGCGTGCGGATTGCGCAGCATGATCTCGCGGTCCTTGAACGTGCCCGGCTCCGACTCATCGGCGTTCACGCACAGGTAGGCGGGCTTGCGGTCCTTGGGCAGGAACGAGGCCTTGCGCCCGGTCGGGAACCCGGCCCCGCCGCGGCCGCGTATGCCGGAGCTGTCGACCGCCGCGATGACCTCCTCGGGCGCTCCGGCGAGGGCCTTGGTGAGCTGCCGGTAGCCGCCGGCCTGCTCATAGGCGCCGATGTCGCGCCGGTCTCCATCGAAATCCAGCAGGATGCGCAGGTCGGTGGTCACGCCCCCGCCTCCGCGTCGGCCCGCAGCTGGGCGATCAGCTCCGGCACCTGCTCGGCCGGGAGCGGCTCGTGGTAGCGCTCGTTCACCGACACCACCGGGCCCCAGCCGCAGCCGCCGTAGCACTCCACCGTCTTCAGGGTGAACAGGCCGTCGTCGCTGGTCTGGCCGGGGTGGATGCCGAGCTCGCGCTCGAAGGCCCGCATCGTGCCGGCGGCGCCGACCAGCGCGCAGGAGACGTTCGTGCAGACGCAGATCTCGTAGCGCCCGGTCGGCGTCAGCCGGAACATGTCGTAGAACGAGGCCACGCTCTTGCAGAACGCGGGCGTGAAGCCGGTCGCGTCGGCCACCTCGTCGAACGCCTGCTCCGACAGCCAGCCGTACTCGTCCTGTGCCAGGCGCAGGGCCGGGACCACCGCCGACTTACGCTCGGGGTAGAGCGCGATCACGTCCTGGATGCGGTCGTAGAGCGGCCGCGTGTCGTCGCTCGGGGGCAGCGGCGCGGGCCACGTGGGGCGCGTCTCGCGGGCGCCGGCGAGGGTCTGGGCGTCACCCTTGTCGGTCACCTGTCAGCCTCCCCCATCACGCCGTCAAGCGATCCCACGACCACGATCAGGTCGGCGATGTAGCGGTTGACGGCCATCATCGCGGTCGACTGCAGGCTCACGAAGCTGGGCGCGCGGAAGTGGATCCGCCACGGCTTGGGGCCGCCGTCGGAGACCAGGAAGCAGCCGAACTCCCCGCGCGGCGACTCCACCGTGTAGTAGATCTGGTTCGCCTTCACCCGGAAGCCCTCGGTCACCAGCTTGAAGTGGTGGATCAGCGACTCCATCGAGGTCTGCAGCTCGTGGCGGGGCGGCAGCACGTGCTTGCGATCATCGGCCATGACAGGGCCGGGCGGCATCCCCTCCAGGCACTGGTCGATGATCTTGACCGACTCGTACATCTCCTTGGTGCGGCACATGAGGCGGTCGAAGGCGTCGCCGCGCTCGCCGGTGACGATGTCGAAGTCCATCTTGTCGTAGGCCAGGTACGGCTCGGCGCGCCGCAGGTCGAACGGCACGCCGCTGGCGCGCAGGTTCGGCCCGGACAGGCCCATCGCGATCGCCGTGTCGGCGCCGATCGTGCCGATGCCGCGGTAGCGGTCGCGCCACACCGAGTTGCCGGCCACCAGGTCGAGGTACTCGTCGATCCGCAGCGGCATGTCGTGGCAGAAGCGCTTGGCCTCGGCGTAGAAGCCCTTGGGCAGGTCCTCGGCCACGCCGCCGAACTGCGGGTAGCGGTCGTGCATCCGCACGCCGGTCACCATCTCGAACAGGTCGAGGACGCGGTCGCGCTCGCGCAGGCAGTAGAAGAACAGCGAGATGGCGCCCAGCTCGACGCCGCTGGTGCCGAGGAAGATGAGGTGGCTGTGGATCCGGTTCAGCTCGGCGAACAGGGTGCGGATCCACTGCGCTCGCTCCGGCACCTCGATGTCGATCAGTCGCTCGACCGCCCCCACGTAGGCCAGCTCGTTCGCGAAGAAGGCCAGGTAGTCCATGCGCGGCGCGTAGGGGATGCCCTTCCAGTAGGTCTTCTGCTCGAAGTTCTTCTCGAAGCCGGTATGGACGTATCCGATGTCGGCGTCCAGGCCCACCACCACCTCGCCGTCCAGCGTCACGATCAGGCGCAGTACGCCGTGGGTGGACGGGTGGTTCGGCCCGAAGTTGACAGTGATCAGATCCTCGCCCTCGGGCGGATCGATCTTGCTGGGGGTGGGGCTGGGCACCTGCGCCGGCTGCCACAGCGGCACGACGGGGGCGGATGCGTGCTCGGTCGCCGACATCAGACGGCGTCCGTGAACTGGACCGGCTCGCCGCCGATCGGGTAGTCCTTGCGCAGCGGATGGCCGTCCCAGTCGGACGGCATGATCAGCCTCCGCAGATTGGGATGGCCGTCGAACCGGATCCCCATCAGGTCGTACTGCTCGCGCTCATGCCAGTCGGCCGTGGGCCACACCGAGACGACGCTGGGCACCCGGCCCTCCTCCGTCAGCACCTGCAGTCGCACCCGGTCGGTGGGGCCCTCGCCGATGTGCGCCAGGTGATAGACGACCGCGAAGCGGGCGGCCGGCGGCGTCACCGTCTCGGGCGTGCCCCAGCTGCCCGTGCGGTTGATGTCGCGGCCGCGCTCGCTGCCGAAGTAGCCCGCCACCTCTTCGCCGTAGCCCAGGTAGTCAACGCCGGAGACGGCGGACAGGAAGTTCTTTCCCTGCTGATCGCGCAGGTAGGTGCAGACGGCGATCAGGTGCTCGCCGGCGAGCGTCAGCGAGGGCATGTCGAGGTCGTCGCCATGCGCCTGCACCGACCCGGGCACGGCCTGCTCGACCACCGCTGCGAGCTGCTCGGCGTTCACGCCTTCGACTTCTCCAGGTCGTAGGCGGGAGCAATGCCGGAGCGGATCTTCTTCTGGATCAGCAGCAGGCCGTCCACGACGGCCTCCGGCCGCGGCGGGCAGCCCGGCACGTGCACGTCCACCGGCACGACCTTGTCGACGCCCTGCAGGATCGCGTAGTTGGCGAACATGCCGCCCGAGCTGGAGCAGGCGCCCATCGCCATCACCCACTTGGGCAGGAGCATCTGGTCGTAGACCTGGCGCAGCGGCGCCACCATCTTGTGCGACACCCGGCCCGACACGATCATCAGGTCGGCCTGGCGCGGCGAGGAGCGGAACACCTCGGCGCCGAACCGGGCGATGTCGTAGCGGGGCGAGGGCAGGGACATCATCTCGATCGCGCAGCAGGCAAGTCCGAAGCCCGCCGGCCAGATCGAGTTGGACGAGGTCCAGGCCATCGCCTTCTCGAGCGTCGTCAGCATCACGTACTGCTCCAGGTCGCCCGCGCGCACCGCCTTGGAGATGCTGACCGGCGTCACCGCCATTCGAGGGCGCCCTTCCTCCACACGTACACGTAGGCCACCGCCAGCAGCACGATGAAGACGGCCATCTCGGCGAACCCGAACATGCCCAGGGCATGCATGCGCAGGGCCAGCGGGTAGAGGAACACGATCTCGATATCGAACACGATGAACAGCATCGCGGTCAGGTAATAGGAGATCGTGAAGCGGTGGGCGTGGAACTCGTTCGCCGAGACGCCCGACTCGAACGGAATCCGCTTATCACCGGCCCGTCGTTTCGAGCGCGTATCGAGGGCAAATGTCGCGAACAGGAGCGACAGCGGAATCGCCATTGCGATCACTGCGAAAACCAGCACGGCTGCCCAGTCGCCCAACACGCGAGGCGACTATAGCACCGGCCTGAAACGGTGTGACGATCTCGCCACCGGGAGGGCCGCAAACCCGCTTGTTGACACCGGTATCCTGTGTTACAAAGTCAGGGTGGTTGTAGCGTCTGCTCATGTTCCGAGGGCTTCGCTACGATATGAGTAGTACGGCAGCAAATTGCCGGCTCCCCAGGAGGCAGCGAGACAGCATGATCATGATCACCGAACGCGCGGCCGAGAAGGTCAAGGAGCTGATGGCCGCAGAGGGTGATCCGTCGCTGAGCGCACTCCGTGTCGCGGTCGAGGGCGGGGGCTGTTCGGGCTTCCAGTACGCGCTCGGATTCGACTCCGCGCCCGAGGACAACGACGAGGCCTGGGAGCACCACGGCGTGCGGGTGATCGTCGACCGCTTCAGCCTTCCCTACCTGGAGGGCGCCAGCGTCGACTACATCGACGGCCTGACCGGCGCCGGCTTTCAGATCGAGAACCCCAACGTGGTCGCGGCCTGCGGCTGCGGCAGCTCGTTCCAGGCGAAGGACGAGGTGCCCGCTGCGGCCCTTCCTGACGCCGATGACGGCTGCGGCACCGGCTGCGGCTGCTCGCACTAGCGCCCCGTCGCGGCGCCCTTCCGGGGTACGCTGCTGCATCCTGACCGCGCGGTCAACCGGTAGAGTTTGGATCCAAACTCGAAGCGGCCTGGAGGTCCTGGCGTCGTGAGCGCAGAGCAGATCACCGACATCACCATCATCGGCGGAGGCCCCACCGGCCTCGCCGCCGCCTACTACGGCGGCCATCGCGACGCCTCCGTGCGGATCGTCGAGAGCCTGGAACAGCTGGGCGGGCAGGTCTCGGCGGTCTACCCCGAGAAGCACATCTTCGACGTCGCCGGCTTCCCCAAGGTGAACGGCCAGGAGCTGATCGACCGCCTGATCGAGCAGGCCGAGCAGTACAAGCCGGAGGTGCGCCTGGGCGAGGTGGTGGAGCGCATCGAGCACCGCGACGACGAGGTGATCGAGCTGCACACGGCCGCCGGCGAGACGCTGCTGACGCGCACCATGATCATCACCGCCGGGCACGGAGCGTTCAACCCGCGCACCCTGGGGCTGCCCGAGCTGGAGACGTTCGCGGGCAGCGGGCTGCACTACTACGTCAAGGAGAAGGCGCACTTCAGCGGCAAGCGGGTGGCGCTGGTGGGCGGCGGCGACTCGGCGCTGGACTGGGCCATGAACCTGCAGGACACGGCCGAGCTGCCGATCACGCTGATCCACCGCCGCGACCGGTTCCGCGGCCTCGAGTCGTCGGTGAACGAGGTGCAGCGCCTGGCCGGCGAGGGCCACGTCCGGATCCTGACGCCGCACGAGGTGCGTGGGGCCGAGGGCAACGGGCGCCTGCAGGCGATCACCGTCGAGAACACCGAGACCGGCGAGTTCGAGCGGATCGAGGTCGACGCCGTGGTCACGCTGCTGGGCTTCATCTCCCACCTCGGCCCGATCGCCGAGTGGGGCCTCGAGTTCGAGAACAAGCGCCAGATCAAGGTCGCCCCGAGTATGGAGACGAACCTGCCCGGGGTCTATGCGGCCGGCGACGTCGCCGGCTACGAGGGCAAGATCACATTGATCACGGTCGGCTTCTCGGAGGCGGCGATCGCGGCGAACCACTGCGTCGCCCGCATCCGCGGCGAGAAGGTGCAGCCGAAGTACTCGACCGAGTAGGCGTCTGCGAGGATGCGGTCATGAGCGGCCGCCTGGCGGACATCCTCGCCCCCGACCTGCGCTGTGTGTTCGTCGGCATCAACCCGGGTCTCAAGTCGGCCGAGGCCGGGTTCCACTTCGCCAACCCGCGCAACGACTTCTGGCGGCTGCTGGCCGACGCCGGCCTCACGTCACGCCTGCTCGAGCCCTCGCAGCAGGATGAGCTGCTTGCCAACGGCCTGGGGCTGACCAACGCCGCGCGGCGCGTCACCCGCGGCAGCGGCGAGCTGCGCCGCACCGACTTCGCGGACGCCGCCCGGCGGCTGGGGGCGGTCGCCCGCGACCTGCACCCGGGTGCGTTCGCGTTCGTGGGCAAGCAGGCATACGCGGGCGCGTTCGGCGAGCGCCCCGACCACGGGCTGCAGGCACGCGAGCTGGAGGGGCGGCCGCTGTTCGTGCTGCCGTCCACCTCTCCCGCCAATGCGGCGGTGCCCTACCCGGAGAAGCTGCGGTGGTTCCGGAAGCTGGCCGCGCTGCTGGATCGGCCCCGGGGCTGACGGATCTAAGCTGATCCGGAAACGAACGAGAGGCGAGGAGCGCGGCGACATGGCAGAGCTTTGGGGCGGGGAGACTCGCAAGGCGGTCGACAACTTCCCGGTCTCGGGCGAGACGATCCCGGTTTCGGTGGTGCACTGGCTGGGCCGGATCAAGGGTGCCGCCGCGCGGGTGAACGCGTCGCTGGGGCTGCTCGACGAGGGCCTGGCCGAGCGGATCGCGGCGGCCGCCGACGAGATCGCCGCCGGAGAGCACGACGACCAGTTCCCGATCGACGTGTTCCAGACCGGCTCCGGCACCTCCTCGAACATGAACGCCAACGAGGTGATCGCAACCCTGGCCGGTGAGGGCGTGCACGCAAACGACCACGTCAACCTGGGCCAGTCCTCGAACGACGTGTTCCCGTCGGCCGTGCACCTGGCTGCGCTCGACCGCACGACCCACGAGCTGCTGCCAGCCGTGGCGCAGCTGGGCGACTCGCTCGCGCGCAAGGCGGAGGAGTTCGCGGACGTGGCAAAGGCCGGGCGCACGCACCTGATGGACGCCGTCCCGGTCACCCTCGGCCAGGAGTTCGGCGGCTACGCGGCGCAGGTGCGCGAGGGGCAGGCGCGGATCGAGGCGACGCTCGAGCGGCTGGGCAAGATCCCGCTGGGCGGCACCGCGGTCGGCACCGGGCTGAACACGCATCCCCGGTTCGCGGCGGAGGTGCGCGACCGGCTGTCGGCCGACACCGGGCTGCGCATCCTGCCGCCGGCCGATCCGTTCGAGGCGCAGGCCAACCGCGATGGGCTGGTCGAGGCGTCGGCCGCGCTGAAGGGGCTCGCCGTGTCGCTGACGAAGATCGCGAACGACCTGCGCTGGATGGGATCGGGACCGCGGGCGGGGCTGGCCGAGATCTTCATCCCGGAGCTGCAGAAGGGCAGCTCGATCATGCCCGGCAAGGTCAACCCGGTGATCCCCGAGGTGGTGTGCCAGGTGTCGGCGCAGGTGATCGGCAACGACACGGCGATCACGGTGGGCGGGCTGCAGGGCAGCTTCGAGCTGAACGTGCAGATCCCGCTGATGGCGCGCAACCTGCTCCAGTCGATAACGCTGCTCAGCTCGACGTGCCGGCTGTTCGCGGAGAAGTGCGTTGACGGGATCGAGGCCAACCGCGAGGTCTGCGAGCGCCACGGCGAGGCCTCGCTGGCGATGGCGACGGCGCTCAATCCCTACATCGGCTACGACCGGGCAACGGCGATCGTGAAGGACGCAGCGGCCTCGGGCCGCACGCTGCGCGAGGTGGCACTCGAGCACGGGGTGGACGCGGACACGCTGGACAAGGCGCTGGATCTGCGGGCGATGGCGCGCGGGTCGTCAGACGGGTAGTCGCTTGAAGGGTCTGGCTTTAGCCTGACCCTGCTGAAGTACCACTGCGCCATCGGGTGCGGCGCGCTGCGCGTGCAGCGTCTGTCGTTGTTCGGCAGGGTCAGGCTGAAGCCAGACCCTTAGCGAACCACCGCGTACACGATCACGCCCACCAGCACCACCATCAGCACCGCCAGCGGCATTGCCAGGCTGCCGCTGCGCACGTCCTGCACGCCCTCGCCCGGCTCCGGCGGCGGGTACATCGGCAGCTCGCCGATGGCGATGCGGTGCGCCACCGCCTGCGCCTCGTCCGCCCGCACAAGCTCGGTCACGATCTCGGGGTCGAGCTCCATCTCTGCCGCGATCTCGTCGACCCCCGTGCCCGCGTCGCGCAGCGCCATGAACCGCCGCACCTGATCGTCGCCGAGCGCGAAGTCGGTCGCGTCCTGCGCCGCCGAGCGCAGCGCCAGCAGGCGGTTATCGGGGGGTGGCGACTGCGACATCGAGCCACCGTTCGAACATCTGACGCGCGACCAGCTGCATGCCGGCTGCGGCGCGGTCGAACTCGTCGAACAGCCCCGGCGCAGCACCCGCCCCGAGCGTCTGCTCGAGCGATCTCACGTAGGCCGGCACCGCCGCCCACTCCCGCGCCATGTCCGCCGTCACCTCGACGTGGAACTGCACGCCGTACGCGGCCCGGCCGTAGCGAAAGGCCTGGTGCGGATACGCAGGAGACTCGGCCAGCAGCACCGCTCCCTCGGGCAGGTCGAACGTGTCGCCGTGCCACTGCAGGGTTGCCAGC
>DASUHV010000215.1:0-8462 GCA_036273355.1 Gaiellales bacterium | reverse complement strand
GTGGCCGACTGGAAGCGCATGGGCCTGGTGATGCCCGTGTCGGTCAACCTCTCGGCCCGCGACCTGATCGACGTGCGGCTGCCCGACGAGATCGAGGCGGCCCTACACGAGGCCAACGTGGCGTCCGAGCTGCTGGAGGTGGAGATCACCGAGAGCGTGCTGACCGCCGACCCGGCCCGCGCGCGTGCGATCGTCACGCGCATCGGCGAGCTCGGCCCGACCACCACCATCGACGACTTCGGCGCCGGCTATTCGAGCCTCGCGTACCTGAAGAACCTGCCCGTCCATGCGCTCAAGATCGACCGCTCATTCGTGCTGGGGATGACCGACAACGAGCACGACGCCACCATCGTGCACGCCGTGGTCGACCTCGCCCACAACCTCGGCCTGCGGGTCGTGGCGGAGGGCGCCGAGGACATGGCGGTGTGGGAGCG
This sequence comes from Gaiellales bacterium, assembly GCA_036273355.1. Lineage (GTDB taxonomy): Bacteria > Actinomycetota > Thermoleophilia > Gaiellales > JAICJC01 > JAICYJ01. The sequence continues at coordinate 8,028 of DASUHV010000215.1, read as the reverse complement.
CCTGCGGCTGGCCGGCTGCGACGAGGTACAGGGGTTCGTGCTGGCGCAGCCGATGCCGTCCGCCCAGGCAACGGACTGGCTCTCGCGCCGGCGCCAGAGCTCGAACGCAGCCTGAGCCGGCGGCTATGCTGGCGGCGTGCTCTACGACCGCCTTGCCGATCTGCCGATCGACCTCGAGCACTACCGGCTTGAGCGGCGTGAGACACAGGTCTCGAGCGAGTTCGCCCGCGTGACAACGCTGGTGGTGATGGAGGGTGCCGGCCAGACGGGCGTGGGAGAGGACGTCACCTACACCGCCGGCGACCACGACGGCTTCCCGGCCGACCTGCCGCTGGCCGGACGGCACAGCCTGGACGAGCTGTCGCAGCTGATCGACCCCCACGACCTGTTCCCGGGCACACCGCCGGAGATGGACGCGTCCCGGGACTACCGCCGCTGGGCGTTCGAGAGCGCGGCGCTCGACCTTGCCCTGCAGCAGGCGGGACGGTCGCTGGCCGACGCTGCCGGGCGCGAGGCCCGGCCCGTGCGCTTCGTGCTCTCGACGCGGGGGGAGATCGGGCCCTGGCTCGAGTTCGACCCGCGGCTCGAGTTCAAGCTCGACCCCGAGCCGACGTGGGAGGAGTCGCTGATCGAGACGCTGGCCGCCTCCGGACGCGTGCGCGTGCTCGACTTCAAGGCCTACTACACGGGCACCCCCGTGGACGTGGCTCCCGATCCGGTGCTCTACCGGATGCTGGCCGAACGCTTCCCCGAGGCGGTGATCGAGGACGCCGCGCTGGACGGCGAATGCCGCGAGGCGCTGTCGGGCGCGCTCGACCGCCTCAGCTTCGACGCGCCCATCCACTCGCTGGCCGACGTCGATGCGCTGCCGGTGGATCCGCGCTGGATGAACATCAAGCCGTCGCGCTTCGGGAGCGTGCGGCGTCTGCTGGAGTGCATCGAGGCCTGCCAGCAGCGCGGCATCCGCATGTACGGCGGCGGCCAGTTCGAGCTCGACCGCGGACGCTCGCAGATCCAGACGCTGGCCAGCGTGTTCTACCCGGACACGCCCAACGACGTGGCGCCGTCCGACTACAACCTGGGCGTGCCCCGCGACGACCTGCCGCGCAGCCCGCTGCCGGCGTCAACCGCCGTCGGCTTTGGCTAGATGATTGTCGATGCCACGTAAACCACGTCCGCCGGACCGCGGGCGACGTCGACCGTGACGGTGCGCACCACCGCGAACCGCTCGCGCAGCCGGCGCTCGAAGTCGGGGTCGGGCGCCGACGCCCACACCGCCAAGCGGCCACCCGGCCGCAACAGCCCAGCCAGCGACTCGAGGCCGTCGTCGCTGTAGAGCTCCGCGTTGCTCTCGTGCACCAGCCAGCCCGGCCCGTTGTCGAGATCGAGGCAGATGGCGTCGAACTCGCACCCCAGGCGACCCAGCTGCCGGCGCAGGTCGCCCACCACCAGCCGCACGCGGTGGTCGTCCACGCCGTGGCGGTTGAGGCGGCGCAGGTGGGTGCCGGCCCACTCGACCACGGCCGGCTCGAGCTCGATCACGACCACGTCCGAGACGCGGTCGCCGCGCAGCGCCTCGTCCAGCGAGAAGCCGACGCCGAGGCCGCCCAGCAGCAGCCGGGCGTCCGCCAGCCCGGACAGCGCCTCGCGCACCAGCGCCCGCTCCGAGCGGCCGTCGCGGGTGTCCATCATGAAGGTGCCGTTCGCGATCACCTCGTGGTGCTCTCCGGCGCGGCGCAGCACCAGCTCGCCGCGCGGCGTATCCCGGCGGTCAACCACCACCGGGCGGCTGTGGTCGCCGCTAGCCATCGGACACGTGCAGTTGCGGCACCCGCGCCGCCCACGGCAGCGCCTGCTCCAGCTGGGCGGCGACGCGCAGCAGCGTGGCCTCGGCCCCGACCCGGCCGACCAGCTGCATCCCGATCGGCAGCCCCTGCTCGCTCATGTGCAGCGGCAGGCTGATGGCCGGCTGGCCTGAGGCGTTGAACACGGGCAGGAACGACTCGAGGTGCGCCCACGAGCCGAACAGCTGCTTCGGCTCGAGCTCCTCGTCCGGCCGGTAGGTGCCGAGCCTGGCGGGCAGCGCTCCCAGCGTGGGGGTCAGCAACAGGTCGTAGTCCTGGAAGAAGCCGCGCACCTGCCGGCTCACGTACCCCGCCGAGTCGATCGCGTTCAGCAGCTCGCCGACCTTTACCGCGCGGCCGAACTCGACCATCCGGAAGGTGGGAAGTTCGAGGTTGTCGGCGCTCGGCTCGCGGCCGACGGCCTGGGCGAACCCGTCGACGGTCTGGGCGGTGGTGGACGACCAGATCACGGTCATCGCATCCAGGAACTGCTCCCACGAGAACTGCGGCGAGGCCTCGACCAGCTCGTGCCCGAGGCCGGACAGCAGCGTCGCCGTCGCCTCGCAGGCGGCCCGGATCTCGGCCACCGTCTCGGCGCCGGACCACGGCTGCCAGCAGACGGCGATGCGCAGCGGGCCCGGCTGCAGGCGCAGCTGGTCGAGCCAGCCGCCGTCGGGCGGGCCCGGCAGCGTGAAGGGCTCGCCGGGGTACGGCGCGGCCAGCTCGTCCAGGCAGGCGGCGGTGTCGCGCAGCGACCGGGTCAGCACGTGGTGCACGGCCCAGCCAAGCAGCGGCTCGCCCCCGGCCGGTGCCCAGGTGACACGACCACGCGAGGTCTTGAGGCCGACGACCCCGCAGGCGGATGCCGGGATCCTGATCGAGCCGCCGCCGTCCGAGCCGGTCGCGATCGGCACGATTCCCGCGCCCACCGCGGCGCCCGATCCGCCGCTCGAGCCGCCGGCCATGTGGTCGCCGCTCCAGGGCGTGCTGGTGGGGCCGCAGGCGATCGTCTCGGTCGTGCCCATCACCCCGAACTCGGAGGTGGTGGCGCGGCCGACCGGCACCATGCCGCAGGCGCGAACCCGTCGCACCAGCTCCGACTGCACCTGCGCCACCCAACCCTCGGCCAGGCGGCTGCCGGCCTCGGTGGGCCGCCCGGCGTCGCCGTGGAACAGATCCTTCAACAGCACCGGGACGCCGTGGAACGGCCCCGGCTCCGCGGCCTCGGCCGACTCCACCGCATCGTCGTACAGCCCCGCGATCGCGCCCAGGCGAGGCTCGGTCCGCTCCGCCCCGCGCACGGCCAGATGGGCCAGCTCGGCCGGCGTCACCTGACCCTCCCGCACGAGCTCGGCCAGCGCCAGACCGTCGTGCGCGGCGTACTCCTCCAGTCGCATCGACGCATGCTAGTGAGCCTTACGGTCACCGCGTCGCGGGGGTTGATCGGCCGGGTGCGCAAGTACAATGTGGGCATGAGCGCCGATGTGCCCCGCCGCGGGGAGGACGACGGGCCGCGCGCAACGGCCGTCACCTTCCGCTCGGTCGTCGAGGAGCGACCGGGCCAGAGGCTGCGCGAGCTGTTCGACCTGTGGTGGCCCGCCTACCGGCGCTGGTTCCTGCGCGACGGCGAGCAGGAGCGGTCCTCGTACGCCGGCTGCCTGCGCGCCGTGCGCACGCACGTCCCCGAGCTGGTGCCCGCCTACGAGGGCCTGGTCGAGCTGGTCGGCGGCGGCGACCTGGAGGCGCGGTTCCTGTCGCTGTGGGATCCGCCGCCGTTCCTGGCGGCCTGCTCGCTGGCGGCCTGGACGCGCGACGGCAACCCGTCGCTCCTGCGGAGCTACGACTACGCCCCGGCCCTGTGCGAGACGACGCTGCTGACCACGACCATCTCGACCCGGCGCACGATGGCTATGAGCGACTGCCTGTGGGGCGCCCTGGACGGCGTCAACGAGGACGGCCTGGCGGTGGCGCTGGCCTTCGGCGGGCGCCGGGCGGTCGGCCGCGGCTTCGCGGTGACGCTGCTGCTGCGCTACATGCTCGAGCAGTGCGCGGACGTGTCGCAGGCGCTCGAGGCCGTGGCGGCGGTGCCGGTCAACCTCTCGTACAACATCGCCCTGGTGGACGCCTCCGGCCAGGCGGCGCTGGTGCGGGTGGCGCCGGATCGGCCGCCGGTGATCGAGCACGGCGGGGTCTGCGCCGGCAACCGCCAGGGAGCCACCGAGTGGCCCGAGCACGCGACGATGACCGGGACGGAGCGGCGGGAGGCGGTGCTCGCCGACGCCCTCGCCGACCCGACGATGACGATCGACCGGCTGGAGCAGGTGTTCCTGAGCGAGCCGGTGCAGCGCGAGCCGGCCGAGCACACGTGGGGCACGGTGTACACAGCCCGCTACGACACCCGTGAGCGGAGCGTGCGGCTGCTGTGGCCGGACGACGTCTGGACGGTGCACATGGCCACCGCCGAGAACGGCCAGCGGTTGCGCGACACGCGGGTGCTGATGCCGCCGCTCCTGCAGCGCGAGCGGGAGATCCCGCACACGCCTCAGGTGATCTTCGCCTGAGCCGCGGCGCGGGCCTTGATGGCCGTGTCGCGCACCTGTAGCGTTGCCGGATGGCGTCAACAGGGGGACACCGCCGGTGACACCTGGCAAGGGGATTGTGGCGAAGCGCTCCGCGAGGCCGAAGCTGCGCGGCCTCAGCGACGTCTACCAGTTCGCCCGCTCCAGCCGCACGCCGATCTACTTCGTCTCCCCGACCGCCTACAACGTGCTCGGCATCGACCAGTGGGTGGGGGCGTTCGAGTACATCACCTACTTCGACTCGTTCGACGGCCACCACCCGCACGTGTTCGTGCCGCACAGCGAGGGGGCGCGCGACTTCGGCTCGTTCGAGGACGTGAACACCTACCTGCTGGGCCACAAGCAGGTGGCCGACCGCGTGCACGCACGGGGCGGCGGCAAGGTGCTGTTCGTCATGTTCGACTCCGACACCGAGGAGCTGGCCGGCGACCTCGGGCTCGACATCGCGCTGCCGCCGCGCGCGCTGCGCGAGCACATCGACTCCAAGATCACGACGACACAGCTGGCCGGCGAGGCCGGCATCGCGTGCGCGCCCAACGTGCTGGCCCGGGCCAAGAGCTTCAAGCAGCTGATGGAGCGGGCCCGCAAGGCCAAGCTCGGCACCGACCTGGTCGTGCAGACGCCCTACGGCGACTCCGGCCGCACCACGTTCTTCATCACGAACGAGGAGCAGTGGGACGAGCACTCCGAGCAGCTCGACGGCGAGGAGCTCAAGATCATGCGCAGGATCGAGCACCTCCCGGGCACCGTGGAGGCCTGCGCCACCAGGCACGGCACGCTGGTGGGGCCGATCCAGACCGACATCACCGGCTTCGAGGAGCTGACCCCATACCGCGGCGGCTGGTGCGGCAACGACGTGTTCCCCGGGGTGTTCGACAAGGCCACGCGCGACGCGATCCGGGCGATGGCGCGCAAGCTCGGCGACACGCTGTACGCGCACGGCTACAGCGGCGTCTTCTGCGTCGACTTCCTGGTCGAGGACGGCAGCGGCGAGGTCTACCTGGGCGAGATCAACCCGCGCATCTCGGGCGCCAGCCCGCTCACCAACCTGCTCACGTCCAAGTACGGCGGTGTGCCGCTGTTCCTGTTTCACCTGCTCGAGTTCCTGGACGTGGACTGGGAGGTCGACCTGAAGAAGATGCAGAAGCGGTGGGAGACCTACGACGAGTGGAGCCAGCTGGTGCTGAAGCAGACCGACGACGCGGTCGAGAAGATCACCCGCGCGCCGTCCAGCGGGCTCTGGCAGATGCGCGAGGACGGCACCATCGAGTTCGTGCGGCTGGTGACCACGTGGCACACGGTCGGGCACGACGACGAGGCCTTCTACCTGCGCGTCTACGGCACCGACGAGTACCGCTACAAGGGTGGCGACCTGGGCGTGATCGTGACCCGTGGGCGGATGCAGACCGACGACCGGCAGCTGACCGACCGCGCGAAGGCCTGGTCGAAGGGCATCACCTCGCTGTTCCACGGCACCCCGACCGACCACGCGGTGCCGGTGCCGGATCCGATCTACACCAAGTGGTTTTAGGCGGAGCAAGCGTTGCGGCTGTACAACAGCGCGGTCTCTGGTAACTGCTACAAGGTGCGGCTGCTGGCGGCCCAGCTGGGCCAGCCGCTGGAACTGGTGGAGATGGACGTGCTCGACCGCTCCGACCGCCCGGACGTGCTGGGCGGCCTCAACCCGGCGCTGCGGGTGCCCACGCTGGTGCTCGACGACGGCCGCGCGCTGGGCGAGTCGGGCGCGATCCTCTGCTTCCTGGCCGAGGGCACGCCGTTTCTGCCCGACGACCGCTACGAGCGGGCGCAGGTGCTGCAGTGGCTGTTCTTCGAGCAGTACGACCTGGAGCCGAACATCGCGGTGGCGCGGTTCTGGCTGGCCGTGTCGGGCACGCCCGAGCGCTGGGCGGCGGAGCTGCCGGCCAAGCAGGAGGCGGGATACCGCACGCTGGCCGCGATGGAGCGGCACCTGGCGGAGCACGCGTTCCTGGTGGGCGAGCGCTACACGGTGGCAGACATCGCCCTCTACGGCTACACGAACGTGGCCGACGAAGGCGGGTTCGAGCTGGGCCGCTTCCCGGCGGTGCAGGCCTGGCTGGCGGGGGTGGCGGCCCAGCCCCGGCACATCCCGATCGACGCGTAGTAGGCTGGCGCCACCACCATCTGGTCACGAAGGGGGTTCACATGCCGGGTACAGCTGATCTGCACATCATGCGCGAGCGCGAGGTGATCGACGTCGGCGGCGCGCATCTGGGACGAGCCGAGGACCTCTACGCCGACGAGCGCACGGGCGAGGCGGTATTCCTGCTGGTCAGCGGCGGGCGCTTCGGCACCAAGCTGCACTTCGTGCCGGTCGAGGGTGCGGAGATCGAGGGCGAGAAGATCCGGGTCGCGTTCACCGCCGATCAGGTCAACAACGCGCCCAACATCAGCGCCGACGAGAGCCTCTCGCCGAGCGAGGAGGAGCAGCTTTTCCACCACTACGGCATGGACGGCCACGACGGCAAGACCACCATCCTCGTGGTCTGGGTGGCGGCTGGGTAGCAGTCAGGCAACGGGCGCGACAGCGGGCGTGGCGCCCAGCCGGCGCACGCTGGTCACCAGCAGCACCAGGGCCGGCAGGCAGAGCAACGACGCCAGCGTGAACGCGGTGGCGGTGGAGGTGGCGGTAGCCACCGCCCCGAGCACCAGCGGCACGACGGCGAAGCCGGCCGCCCAGACGACGCCGAGCAGACCCATCACGGTCACGTGTGACACGCGGGCGGCGTCGGCGCCGAGTGAGGAGAGCGGGAACATGGCCGCCCCGATAACCGCGAACAGCGGGCCGGCGGCGACCAGCAGCGCAAGCTGGACATCGTCGGAAGGCCCGAATGCCAGCACGACGGGGATCACCATAACGCCGATGCCGACCACCAGTCCGACGGGCGCGGGGCCGATGCGGTCGACCACGCGACCGGCGACGGGACCGACCGCGGCGCCGAGCACGGCGCCGGCGGCGAAGCAGATCGCGATCACGTCGACCGACGTCCCGGTCCTGCCGAGGCCGAGCGGCACCAGCAGATCGACGGCGCCGAAGGCGCAGAGGTCGATCAGGCTCATGGCCATGGCCGCGATCGTGGCCGGCTGTCGCGCGCCGCGCGCGATCGACGCCCAGAGGCGCGACTCGCCGGCGGCGACCGCCCGGCCGGTGGGGGCGAGCAGGGCGAGCACGACGCCCACGAAGCTGACGGCGGCGACCAGCCCGAAGGCGATCCCGGAGCCGGCGGTGGCCGCGAGGGCGCCGATGCCGGGGCCGGCGATCGACCCGGCGGAGAGCAAGCCCATGACGATGCCGGACTCGCGGCCGCGGTGGCCGGCGGGCGCGTTGTCGGTGACCCAGGACATGGAGGCGGTCCAGATCGAGCCGCTGGCGAAGCCCTGGACGAACCTCGCCAGGATCAGTACCTCGACGTTCGGCGCCCAGGCGAAGATGACCGTGGCGATGGTCATCAGCAGTGCGGAGGCAAGCGAGATGCGACGGGCGCCGACGCGTGGCACGAGCACGATGCAGCCGAGCGAGACGAACGGCACGGAGACCGGACAGGCGGCCAGCACCAGGCCTGCCT
>DASUHV010000214.1:0-5060 GCA_036273355.1 Gaiellales bacterium | reverse complement strand
CCGGCCGGCTGTTGGGCGGCCACGGCGGCGTGCTCGACCGCATCGACGGCCTGCTGTTCGCCGGCGCCGCCGCCTACTTCGTGGCGCTGGCGCTGCATCGGGTCGCCTAGCTGCTCGTTCGCCTAACGGTGCCGCAATCGGGCCCCGATACACTGACGCCATGAGGACGGTGGCCATTCTGGGCGCGACCGGCTCGGTCGGTCGTCAGGCGCTCGAGATCGTTCGCGACCACCCTGACCTGCGTCTTGCCGGCCTGGCCGCGCACGGATCGCACGCCGAGGTGGTGGCCGCTGCGCGCGAGCACGGCGCCGGCGTGATCGCGCTGGCCGACCCCGTAGCCGCCGAACGCGCACGCTCGGAGTTCGACGGCCGGGTGCTGGGCGGGCCGGACGGCGTGGTCGAGCTGGTGGGTGAGCTCCGCGCCGACATCGTCCTGAACGCGATCGTCGGCGCCGCCGGGCTCGAGGCCACGATGGCGGCGCTCGACGCCGGCAGCGACCTGGCCCTCGCCAACAAGGAGAGCCTGGTCGCAGGCGGCGAACTGGTGACCGCCGCCGTGCGGCGCAGCGGGCGTCTGCTGCTGCCCGTCGACAGCGAGCACTCGGCGCTGCAGCAGTGCCTGGAGGGCGCCGCTCCGGAGTCGCTGGAGTCGCTGGTGCTGACCGCTTCGGGCGGCCCGTTCCGGGGCTGGTCGCAGGAGCGGCTGGCAGACGCCGTCCCGGCCCAGGCGCTGGCCCATCCCACCTGGTCGATGGGTGCCAAGATCACGATCGACTCGGCCACGCTGATGAACAAGGGCCTGGAGCTGATCGAGGCCCATCACCTGTTCGGCGTCGCCTACCCGCGGATCGAGGTGGTCGTGCATCCGCAGTCGATCGTGCACGGCATGGCCCGCTTCCGCGACGGCGCGCTGATCGCGCACCTGGGCCTCCCCGACATGCGCGTGCCGATCAGCTACGCGCTCACCTATCCCGAGCGCGCCGCCACGCCGGCGCCGCGGCTCGACCTGTCGCAGGGGTTCGCGCTCGATTTCGAGCCGCCCGATCTGGACGCGTTCCGGTGCCTGGCGCTGGCCCGCGCGGCCGGTGAGGCCGGCGGCACCGCGCCCTGCGCGCTGAACGCCGCCAACGAGGTGGCCGTGGCCGCGTTCCTGGCCGGCGAGTGCCGGTTCCCGCAGATCGCCGATACGGTCGCCGCCGTGCTCGACCGCCTCGACCCCGAGCCGCTCGAGTCGGTCGAGCAGGTGCTGGCCGCCGACGCCGCCGCCCGCGCGCTCGCGCGGGACGCGCTGGGGGTGGCCGCGTGAGCTACATCATCCCGATCCTGGGCCTGCTGGGCCTGGTCTTCCTGCACGAGCTGGGGCACTTCACCGCGGCCAAACGCACCGGTATGCGGGCGCTGAAGTTCTACGTCGGGTTCCCGCCACCGCTGGCGCGAAAGCAGGTGGGGGACACGGAGTACGGGATCGGCGTGGTGCCGCTGGGCGGCTTCGTCAAGATCCCAGGGATGCTGCGGCCGGAGCCGTCCGACCTGTGGGCGGTCGAGGACCTGCTGCATCGCAGCGAGTCGCTGCCGCCGGAACGGGCCAGCGAGATCGGCATCGCATACGACCGGCTGGCGCAGCTGGTCGCGCAGGGCCGCGTCGACGAGGCCGCGCCTGCCGCCAGCGAGCTGAGCCGGATGATCGACGAGACGGAGGGCGTGACCGACGCCGATCGCCGCCGCGTCAGCCGCTGCCTGAGCCGCTTCGTGGAGTCGACCGATCCGCGCGGCTACTGGCGCAGCTCGCGGTCGAAGCGGCTGATCGTGATCGGTGCCGGCCCGTTCGCGAACATCCTGTTCGCGTTCCTGCTCCTCACGGGGCTGGCCATCACCGGCCTGCCGCAGCCGCTCCAGCCGACGGCCGTCGTGGCCGGGCTCGAGAAGGGCCTGCCGGCTCAGAAGGCAGGACTGCGCGCGCACGACCGGATCGTCGCCATCGACGGCCATCCCATCACCGGCTTCGACCAGGTGCGGGCGCTGATCTCGACCAGCGGCGGGCAACCGGTCTCACTGACGGTGCGCCGCAACGGTACGACCGTCCACCTCGGCCCGATCACGCCGGTCAAGCAGGGCGGCCGCTACATCGTCGGCTTCCTGCCGGACGTGATCGCGACCACCCGCAGCGTGCCCGTCTGGAAAGCCCCGGAGGAGGGTGTGTCGCAGATGTGGACGATGATCAGCGGGTCGGTCACCGGCATCCGCAGCCAGGGCACGTCGTCGCTGTCGGGGCCGGTCGGCATCGTGCGCGTCTCGGCGTCGGCCGCCGACACCGGCGCGCCGTACTACCTGTGGCTGCTGGCGTACATCTCGCTGTCGCTCGGCATCCTCAACCTGCTGCCGTTCCTGCCGCTGGACGGCGGCCACATCCTGCTGGTCGTGATCGAGAAGCTCCGCGGCCGGGCGCTGTCGCGGGCGACGTTCGAGCGCGTGTCGATGGCGGGCATCGCGCTCGTGGTGTTCCTGTTCCTGTTCGGGCTGCACAACGACCTGCTGGGCGCCCAGCCGCGCTGAACCGACTGCTGTGACCGGGGGTTCTGCCCCGGTATCCTGTTGCGGAGATGGCCAGCGAGAAGCAGATCACGGTCGGCGGCGTCCCCATCGGCGGCGGCGCGCCGGTGGTGGTGCAGTCGATGACCACGACCGAGACGGCCGACGTCGAGGCCACGCTGGCTCAGGCGCGGGCGCTGGCCGAGGCCGGCTGCGACCTCGTGCGGGTGGCGGTGCCGGGACGGGCCGACGCGGACGCGCTGCCGGCGATCGTGGCCGGCTCGCCGCTGCCGGTGATCGCGGACATCCACTTCAACGCGTCGCTCGCCCTTCGCGCAATGGACGCCGGCGTCGCCGCCGTGCGCATCAACCCCGGCAACATCGGCGGCCCGGACAAGGTCGAGCAGGTCGTGCAGCGGGCCAAGCAGACCGGCACCCCGATGCGGATCGGCGCCAACTCCGGGTCGCTGCCCGACCACCTGCGCCAGTTCGCGACCAACGATCCGGCCGGCGCGCTGGTGGAGGCGGCGCTGGAGGAGGTGCGGCTGCTGGAGCGGCTCGAGTACCGCGAGTTCAAGATCTCGGTCAAGTCCTCGTCGGTGCCGGTGATGGTGCAGGCCTACCAGCGCCTGAGCGAGCGCGTCCCCTATCCGCTGCACCTGGGCGTCACGGAGGCAGGCCCTGCCTTCACGGGCACGGTCAAGAGCTCGATCGGCATCGGCACGCTGCTGGGACAGGGCATTGGTGACACGATCCGCGTGTCGCTGACCGCCGACCCGGTGGATGAGGTGCGGGTGGCCTGGGAGATCCTGCGCTCGCTGGGGCTGCGCCAGCGCGGGCCGATGATGATCGCCTGCCCGTCGTGTGGCCGCACAAACGTGGACGTGCTCGACCTGGCCGAGCAGGTGGAGGCGCGACTGGGCACGTACGACGAGGTGTTCGAGGTGGCGGTGATGGGCTGCGCCGTGAACGGGCCGGGCGAGGCGGGGGATGCCGACTTCGGCATCGCCGGCGGCCGCGACGCCGGATTCATCTACGCCCACGGCCTGGTGCTGCGAAAGGTCGAGCAGTCGCAGCTGGTGGACGAGCTGTTCCGGGAGGTGGATGCCTGGATCGCAGCCGGCATGGTGCGGCCCAAGCGTGGCACGCGCAAGCACGTCCTGCCGATGGCGACCACCACCTAGCTTCAGGCGATCCGACGCCATCGAGTAGGCGCCCTTTACATCAGCGTCCGTCGTTGTCCGACCCTGCTGAAGTGGACCGAGGCGATCGAGTAGGGCGCCCTCGGTCCTGAAGCCAGACCCCAGGACACCACAGAGCGGGTATCCGACTACCCCATTTCGGCCATAGCACGGCCGCGCACGGGCGTCGAAGATTCCTCCGTGAACGAGCACCGACAGACCGTGATCGACGATCGCTACATGGCCGACTGGCTGGAGTTCGGCTTCTCCGAGCTGACCGCCTACCTGGCCAAACAGGCTCGCTTCGAGCGCTACCTGAGCGATCGCGAGCCGAGCGACAGCAGCGGCGACTGACCCCATCCGCTGTCCCGGGGCGATTGCCGATGGGCTCCACCGGGTAGACTCAACGCCATGCGGGAATGGCGTCACAGGCTGGTCGGATTCGTCACCTTGCTGGTGGCGCGGCGGATCATCCGCCGCACCATCCGCAAGCGGACCGAGCAGGTGCTGACGAGGCTCGAGATCCACCATCGCCCGTCGCGGCTGCGGCGGAGCCTGCCGGTCGTCGGTGCGGCGGCACTGGCGGCGGCGGCCGGTGCGGCGGTGCTGGCCGGTCGCCACCAGCGCGGCGGCTGATGTTCAGCCACGTCGTGGTGTTCCGGTTCAAGCCGGGTACGAGCGACCAGCAGGTCGATGCGATCGAGCGCGGCCTCGCCGGTCTGCCCGCGCGGCTCCCCGAGATGCGGTCGTACGCGTTCGGCCGTGACCTCGGCATACGTGAGGGAAACGGCGACTTCGCGGTCGTTGCCGAGTTTGACGACGAGGCCGCCTGGTTGGTCTACCAGCAGGACGAGGAGCACCGGCGCGTGATCGACCAGCTGATCGTCCCGGTCACCGCAGAGCGCCACGCGGTCCAGCTCCGTCACCCCTGATCGGTACACTGCTGCGGCTGTGACCGAGCCCTCGCCGTACGTCCACCTTCACGTCCACAGCGAGTACTCGATCCTCGACGGCGCTTGCCGCATCGGCCCGCTGGTGGATCGGGCAGTCGAGCTGGGGATGCCCGCCATCGGGCTGACGGACCACGGATCGATGGCGGGCGCGGTCGAGCTCAGCCGCACCGCCGCCAAGGCCGGGGTGAAGCCGGTGCTGGGATGCGAGGTCTACGTCGTGGACGATCACGCGGCCCGGCCGCAGCGGGAGAAGCGCGCCCACCTGACGCTGCTGGCCGAGACCACGGAGGGCTACCACAACCTGATCCGGCTGGTCTCGAGCGGCTTCCTGGACGGCTACTGGTACAAGCCGCGGGTCGACCTCGACCAGCTGGCCGCGCATGCCGGCGGCGTGATC
>DASUHV010000213.1:0-15653 GCA_036273355.1 Gaiellales bacterium | reverse complement strand
ATGGAGGCCGCCGGGCCACAGGAGCTGCCGGTCCAGTTCCACACCGGATACGGCGACGCGGACGCGGACCTGCGACTGGCCGACCCGCTCCACCTGGCGCCGCTGATGCGCCGCTTCCCGGAGGTGGCTGTGGTGATGCTGCACGGCGCCTACCCGTGGACGCGCAGCCTGGCGGTGCTCGCCGCCACCTACGCCAACGCGTACGTGGACGTCTCCTACGCGATCCCGTTTCTGACCGCACAGGAACAGCGCGCGATGACCCATCAAGCGCTGGGCGCCGCGCCGGCATCGCGCATCCTGTACAGCTCCGACGCCGTCGGCATCCCCGAGCAGCACTGGTTGGGTGCGGTCCGTGGCCGCCGCGCCCTGGGCGCCGCCCTCGGTGAGATGGTGGACGCGGGCGATCTTTCCGGCTCCGACGCCGAACGGCTGGCCACGCTGATCATGCACGCGAACGCACGGCGGATCTACGGGTTGTAGTCGTCGGTGCGGCGAGGGAACTGCCGGAAGGGGTGTCGGCTGCCGGCCGACACCCCTTCCGGTTACGCCACGCGGCTACGCGTTGTGTGACGACACCGGTTGCCGCTGATCAGACTCCGAACGCTGCCGCGTTCCGGTCTGCTTCGTCATGCGATACGGCGCTGGCGGTACGGATGTCGCCGGTGCGGACGCCTCCGCCTTGATCGTCGCCCGCTCGAGCAGCCCCTGCGCCTGGGCGCCGAGGTACACGGCGAGCGCGCCGGCGCCGTAGAAGTAGGCGATCCAGCGGAACCCGGTCTTCCACGAGCCGCCGGCCATCGGCTGGAACCCGGTCGTCGACCAGGTCTGGTGAAGCGATGGGCCGATCACGAGCCAGACGCCGCCGGCCACCGCCAGTAGCGCCGCCAGCCACGCGCCGACCCGGCTCCGCGTCATCATCAGGATCCCGCCGACGAAGATCGCGATCCCGGGGATGAGGCTCATCAGCACGTGGTTCTGCGAGAAGCGCCAGTGCGTGCTCGTGTCGAACCCGAAGCTGAAGTACGGCCCGACCAGTGGTGCGAACGACACCCAGGCGCCGAGCGCCATCAAGAGCACGGCGGGCACCAGCACCGCCGTCGGCCGCCGTGCGACGCGTTTCTGCGTGTGTGTGGTCATCGACCAACCTCCCATGTGGGCGGCCACGGAAGCGGGCCGCCGGGCATCGGTGCGTTGGCACCTGCCCTGCTGGGATGGTTCCCACCGGCTCCGAGATCTAATCCCGGGTCGACCGGTTAGCGGCTACGTGCCGGCAGGCGGGGTCCCGCTGTCGCCGTCCCCGGCGCCCGCCGGGGCAGGCATCACTCCGGTCTCCTCGCCCGGGTCGTCGCCAGCGCCGAGGCCGGATTCCGCCCTCTCCGCGGCCGCCACTTCGTCTTCCGTCTGGTCGGGCAATCGCTGCGCCGCCTCGCTGGCGAGCGCGCGGGCCTGGGCTGCGAACTCGCGGATCTCCCCGAGCAGGTCGTGTCGCTCCTGCCACACGGCATCGGTATCGGCCCGCACCTCGAGCATCCTCGCCTCGGCCTCGGCGCGCCGTGCCTCCAGCTCCTCGTCCAACTGCCGGCGCAGGTGATCGGCCTCCGACTGCGCTTGAGACGCCGTGCGCGCGGCGTCCTGCCGTGCTTGAGCGAGCAGCCCTTCGGCCTCCTCCCGGGCAGCGCGCACGAGCTCTGCCGCCTCGGCCCGGCTGCGATCGGCGTCATCACTGGCGTCGACGATCAGCTCGCGGGCCGCAGCAGCCGCACGGCTGGTGATCTGATCGGCCTCCTCATTGGCGCTGCCCAGGATCTCCTCGGCAGCCTCCCGGGCCTGGCGCAGGATGCCCGCCGTCTGTTCGCCGACCCGGTCGAGCGCGTTTCGCACCGCCGATCTCGGCGATCGGTTCATCTCGAGCTCCGCGATCACGCGATTCAGCCGCTCGATGTGCGCATCCACGGGCTCGCGGCTGTAGCCGCGCATCGAGATCGGGAATGATGTCGCGAGCAGGTCCGGTGACACCGGTTCCTCATGCCGCGCCAGCCGGCTCCGAACGTCCTGCACATCGGCCACCGGCTCGACCTCAGGTTGCTCATTCCGGGGAGGGTCACCCTTCACGAGAGCCCCACTATAGCGCCGTGCCGTCGAACAACGGCCAGGGCACTGGCTTGTGGGTCCGAATTGCGCCTGGTCACGTTATGGGGCCGCTTGGACGAGCCTGATTGGCGGAGTCCGGTGTGCACCGGTCGATGGATTCCGGCTCGTCGTGATCAGTCGTGTCAGGCGGGCAATCGCGCTTCGATCGCGCGGATGCGCTCGACGAGCGATTCGACCAGGGCACGACACACGGTCGGCTCAGTGTCCAGCAGGTCGAGGAAGGTCTGCCGCGTCAACTTGAGCGCGATCACGTCAGTCTCGGCGACCACCGTCGCGTTTCGGCTTGCGCCGTCGATCAGCGACAGGTCACCGAAGAAGTCGCCTTGGGCGAGGATCACCTCGTGGCCGTCGGGACGCTGCACGCGTGCACGTCCGCTGGCGATCGCGAAGAACCCCTCTCCGCTGAATCCTGCTCGCACGATCGGTTCACCCGGCCGGTAGCGCATGACGTGACAGCGGCCGGCCAGCAACCGCAGGTGGCGCTTGCCGATGCGTTTGAACAGCGGCACCTGTCGCAGCAGATGCCGTACGGCGGCGGCATCATCGACGTGCGAGTCGCCTGGCCCGTCACGGGCGATCGCCTCGGCCAGGTCGATACGGCCTGCCTGCGAGACGCCGGAATGCCGAACGTCCCCGCTCACAGGCCAGTTGTATCAACTTCAGCGCCTATCCGCCAGGCGAGATGCGGGGATGGTTCTCGATGCGGACTTGCCAGCATTGGGTGGTGCGCAGGTTGCGGATGGTGAGGGCGCTGACGCAGTAGTGGTACCAGCGGTCAGGGAAGCGGCGGGTGTCGATGCCGCGTCCGGCGACGTGCAGGATGTAGCGGTTTTCGCAACGTCGTGCCGGGTTCGTGAAGCAGCTGCGGACGTGGACGCTGCCGTGCGCCATCACGTTGTAGTAGGCGCGTGTCCCGGTAAGCCACGTTGATCCGTCGAAGGCGGTGATCGGCTTGCCGTAGCGGCGCCACGTCTTTGTGAGCGGTGCCAGCCAGCTGCGTACGGCGGCGACCATCAGGGGTTGCTGGGGATGGTCGCGGGTCTTCCTGACCGGCATGTCGAAGATCTCGGCGCGGAAGTCGACCACGCCGTGCAGATGGTTCAGGGCGAGCGGCTTGGCCGGATCCGGGGTCCGCCAGGCCGGGAAGATGCGATACGCGGCCGCGTTGGCGACGTCGGCGGAGAGGTTCTCGACGGTCGGGTGTTCGTCGTTCTTGGGGTCGATCAGTGGGCCGGTGGGGCGGCGCGGATCGACGATGCCGCAGCCCGGCTCGATCTCGGTGACGTGCACGTGGTCGGTTCCCTTCACGATATGTCCCACCCACTCGCCGCGGGCAACGTGGCTTCCGGCGGGCAGGCGGCTGATCACGTGGTAGTAGAAGAACGGCCCGATCCGAAAGTGCGCGTCGCCGCCGGAAGCGACCAGGCTGCCGATCACACCCGAGGTCATCGCGTACACCTTCGCCTGTTTGGTGCTGGTGGATACGTCAACACCCCAGTGCGCGTACATCGGGTCCTGGCCGTGCATGTCATTGAACCCGGAGTGCACGGTGTGCGGCGATCGACGCGGCCATAACGGCCACCACGCCGCGGGCGCCGGTGCGTAGAAGCAGGTGCGATCGACGCGCGCCAGTGTCGGCCGAGCGACGCGGTGGGAGGTCAGCGCCTGGGCGCGAGCGGCGCCCGCACCTGCGCTGATCACGATCACGAGCGTGACGATGGTCAGGCGGCGGGTCACGACAGTCCTTCGATCATTCGCCGGTGTCGTTGCACGGCGGCGGGGAAGCGCTTCGGGGCGACGGCGGAGCGAAGACTGCCTCGCCTCACAACCCTGCCGATGCGGGTCGCACCGACCGGGACGCTCAGCAGGTAGATGTTGCCGTTCGCGTGTTTCGCCGTGCACGTGTAGCTGTCGAAGTAGAGGCTGGTCGACCCATCCGGCTGCGGAGCCGTGAACATCTCATCGCCGCCGTCGCGACCCGTGGGCATCGACCCGAGCCGACTGAGCACACCGGCGGTCGTGTAGCCCTCGAAGACGACGTGGTTGCCGCAGCCGGGCCGGGAGCGCAGGAAGTAGACGGTGCCGTCCCTGCCGATCGACGAGAGGTAGTCGAGGCTGCCGACCGGGTGGCGGATCCGGTAGGCCTTGCCGGTTGAGATCTGGTAGCGGTGAACGCTCGACCGGCGGTAGCGGTCGCTCATCGACGTCCACGTCACCCAGTCACCGCTGATCTCGGGCGACTCGAGCGTGCCGATCGCGGCGCTCCCGCTGAACTTCGTCAGCACGGTCGACCGGTTCGTGGTCAGGTTGTAGAGAACGATGCGGCGCACGTCCGGCGCGGCGGCGCGGTTCAAGCGAGCGAACACCAGCCACTGCCCCGACAGCGCCGGCTCGTACTCCCACCGCGTCGTGTTCACCTTCGCACCGGGATCGGATCGGAGCCCCGTAGCCCAGTCGTAGAACTTCACGTCCGAGTTGCCACGTCGGTCCTGCTGGTAGGCGGCCGTCCGGGTTGGCACGTCGATGCTCCACGCCCAGCCGAGTCCGCGCCGGTTCAGGAGCAGCTTCGGGTCGCTGTTCACGCGCAGAAACGCGTGCGGCGCGCCACGCGTATACAGCGTCCACGCGAGGAACGCGTCACCGGTCGAAGCGTCGATTCCAGCTGACGCGTCCCAGGTATCGGCGCTGCCGGTGAGGACGCCGGTGACCGTCGCGGCATGCGCGTCCGACGCCAGCACGAGCGACATGGCAAGGGCCGTGAGCACTGGTCTCCGCCGTACGTCGAACATCCACCAACCTGACATACGAGGTCTCGATCACGTCACGTGCGCACCAGAGCGAGTGGGACCGCACGTCGCTCCACGAGCAATTTAGTAGCACATGACACGATCTCGATCAACCGCAGAGGTGGTGTCGGGTTGTGCGCCGCTCGCCGGGATGACAGCATGTCGGCTCGACACCGGGGAGGTGCTGCGGTGCCCTACAGCGGGCCGGCGCTGGATCGACCGATAACGCTGTGCGATCTGCTCGAGGCGGGGCTCTCCCGCGATGCGGACGCGGATGCGCTGATCTGCGCGGAGTTCACGTGGTCATGGCGGACGCTTGACCGCGTGACCCGGCGGTTGGCGCAGAGCTACCTCGAGCTGGGGCTGCGCCCCGGTGACCGGATCGCATCGCTGATGCCGAACCGGCCGCGGCTGATCGCTCATTACATCGCCTGCTTCCGAGCCGGTCTGGTGGCGACGCCGCTCAACTACCGCTACACGGCCAACGAGATCGATCATGCGCTCGCCATCAGCGGCGCTCGCGCGCTGCTGGTGCACGCCGAGCGGGAGCCCGACCTCGACGAGAGCCGGGCGTCCCGGCACCTGCCGCTGGGCAGGATCGGCTACCCGCGACCGAGCCGCGACGGCATCTCCTTCGATGACCTGATCGACGGCGAGCCGACGGCGCCGACACCACCGCCGCCGGATCCCTCCGAGCCCGCACTGATCTTTTTCACGTCCGGCAGCACCGGCCCTCCCAAGGGCGTCACCCACACCCATCAGACGGTCGGCTGGATGCTCGCGATCGCGGCCGCCGGCCTGGAGCTGAGCGGCGACGACCGGCTGCTGGCCGGCTCGTCGTTGTCGCACGTGGGCGCGTTCTACGTGTCGTTCGCCGCCCTCAGCGTCGGCGCGGCCCTGATCGTCGCCCGCAGCTTCGACGGCGACGAGCTGCTGCCGTTGCTGCGCGACGGTCGGCCGACGGTGTTGTCGATGCTCCCCTCGGCGCTGTTCGCCCTCACCCGCGACCACGGCGCCCACGGCGAGGACTTCGCCTCGCTGCGGCTGTGCCGCGCCGCCGGCGACTGCGTCTCGGCCGAGCTCGAGCGCGAGTTCACCGGGCTGACGGGAATCGTCATCGACGAGGCCTACGGACTGACCGAGGTCGGCCTCGCGGCGGTCAGCCCGCCCTCCCAGGAGATCCGGGTCGGCTCGGTGGGCCAGCCGGTGCCCGGCGTCACGGTGGAGATCCGCAGCGACCACGGCGGCGAGGTGGACGTCGGCGGGCAGGGCCGCCTGTGGATCCGCGCGCCGTCTGCCACGGTTGGCTATTGGGACAACGATGAGGCGACCGCGGAGCTGTTCCGCGATGGCTGGCTGGACACCGGTGACGTCATGCGCGCCGACGAGGACGGCTATCTGTATTTCTGCGGGCGCCGCACGCAGATCATCGTGCACGACGGCTCGAACATCACGCCCCAGGTGGTCGAGGGCGCCCTGCTCGAGCACCCGTGCGTTGGCAGCGCCGGCGTGGTCGGCATTCACGACCTCGTCCATGGCGAGAACGTGAGGGCGTACGTGACGCTCCGTGATGGCGCTGAGCGTCCCGCCGCGCAGGAACTGATCCGCTTTGCGCGTGAGCGGGTCGGGTACAAGGCGCCGGAGGAGATCGTGTTTCTCGAGCGGATGCCGCGCACCGCCAGCGGCAAGGTCGACCGGTCGCAGCTGAAGCGCATGGCCGAGCCACGGCAGCCGCCCGCCGGCGCCTGACGCCGCGCGCCGCCCGAACTGGGGGGTTGGCGCCGGCCCGAGTCGATGCGCTAGGGCTGCATGCTCGAGAGCGGCAGGATCGCTCGCCTCGCCTCACTACCATGGCTGGGGATGACCGCAGGCTCTTCACGCGAGAGTTCGATGGATCGCGTTGCCGGCGAGACGGTCGACCTGCTCGTGATCGGAGCCGGGATCCTGGGTGCGTCGACCGCGCTGGCCGCCGCCAGCGCGGGCGCTCGCGTGGCGGTGGTTGATCGAGGCGACCTGGCCGGCGCAACCTCGAGCGCATCGTCCAAGCTCCTGCACGGCGGACTGCGCTACCTCGAGATGGGCGATGTCGGCCAGGTGCTTCGCTCCCACTCCGAGCGGTGGGCCACAGCGCGCGTGATGGCACCGCAGCTGGCCGCCCCGACGCCGTTCCTGGTTCCGGTCGTCGGGGACGGCCCGGTGCCGCTCTGGAAGGTGCGGTCCGGAGTCGCGGCCTACTCGGCGCTGGCGCGCTGGATGGATGGACGGGGTGGGCGCATCTCCCAGTCCGAGGCTGAGCGGTTGGTGCCGGATCTTGCAGTCGGTCGCACCCGGGGCGTGGTCGTCTACCACGATCACGTAACCCATGACGCTCGCCTCACCCTGGCCGTGCTGCAGGGCGCTGCCGAACAGGGCGCGCACGTGCTCACCCACGCCGACGTGGTCGGTCTGCGGTTCAGCGGCGAGAAGCTGACCGGTGCCGATCTGGTCGATCGGCTTGGCGGCGCGTCGTTCATGGTCTCGGCCAGGGCGGTGGTGAACGCCGCCGGGCCCTGGGTGGACGAGGTGCGCAAGCTCGAATCGCCGAGTGCGGGGACGAGCGTCCGCCTGTCGAAGGGTGTGCATCTGCTCCTGCGCGGAGGTGACGGCTGGAGCGCCGCGGTCACCACGCCGCTGTCCGAGGGCCGGGTCTCGTTCGCGGTGCCGTGGCAGGGGTTGCTGCTGCTTGGAACGACCGACGACGAGTTCGCCGGCGACCCGAGCTCGGTGGCCGCCACCGATCAGGACGCCGCCAGGATCCTGGACGAGGCGTCGGTCGCGCTGCATCCCGATGCGGTTGATCCGAGTCTCGTGGTCTCCCGGATGGCGGGTCTCCGGGTGCTGCCGTTGTCGACGGGTGCAACGAGTCGCATCCGCCGGGGGACGGTCGTCAGCCGCGGCCCGGCGGGAATGATCTCGGTGGCCGGTGGGAAGCTGACGATGTGGCGAGTGATCGGCCGTGACGCGGCCCGTCTTGCGCTCGGCCGATTGGGAGCAGGGAGGCGCGTCGATATGCCGGTGCGGCCGCTGCCCGGAGCTGCGCCTCCGCTGCTGGTCGAACGGTCGCTCGCGCGGCGGCACCCCGCACTGCCCGACGACGTCGTCGCGAATCTGGCCCGCAACTACGGAACATCGGCGCTCGAGCTGCTCGACCGATCGGGCGGTGAGGACATGGGCCGTATCCACGCGGACGGCCCGGATATCTGGGCGCAGGTGCCGTACGCGGTCAGCAACGAATGGGCGGCCACCGTCGACGACGTGCTGCTGCGGCGCACGACGGTCGGTCTACGCGGCCGTGCTGACCAGGAGATCCGTGAACGTGTGGCCGCTGCGATCAGCTCGCCCGGGCCGTCGCCGTGACCACCGCGACAACCCTGATCTGTGCGCATCGGGGCGCCAGCGCACAGCTTCCGGACAACTCGCTGGCCGCGTTCGAGGCGGCGATTGCGCTCGGGGCCGACATGATCGAGGCTGACGTACGACTGAACGGCGACGCGCTGGTCCTGTCCCACGATCCGGCGCCGGCCGCGTCCGCCCCGGTCAGGCTGGACGACCTGGTGCGCCTGGCGTCCGGACGGATCGCGCTTGATCTGGAGTTGAAGGAGGCGGGCTACGAGGAGCGGGTGCTGCATGCGGTCGACCCGCGACCGGCTGGACTGATGCTGACATCGTTCCTTCCGGACGTGCTTGCGAGGTTGCGTGAGCTCGATCCGACCATCACCACCGGTCTCCTGATCGGCCCGCATGATCACGGGCGCGACCTGCGGGGGCGGGCGGCTGCGTGCGGGGCACAACTGCTCTGCCCGCACGTGTCACAGGTCACCGACGCGTTGCGGTCAACGGCAGCCAGATCAGGGCCGCTGGTGGTCTGGACGGTGAACGAGACTCCTGCGCTGGCCGGCATGCTGCGCGACGCCGCGGTCGGCTGCGTGATCACCGACGTTCCCGATGTCGCGCTCGCCATCCGCGATGGCGGCCTATCCGGGCAGCCCTCCGCGCGGGCGTAGCTGCCCCGGCCGCTGGTGTCCCGATGCCTCGCCGCGCACGTACTCGAGCGATGGATCGCGCTGCGGCAGATAGTCCCACGGGGTGTACGCGCCGGTGGCGAGCGCGCGGTGGACGACCCGCCGCCGGCGCTGGCTGGCACGTACCTGCTGCTCGATGGCGGTCGCATCCCAGCGCCGATCGGCCGCGTCGCGCAGCTCCGTCAGTGCGGCCGGCGGTGTGCCCTCCGACGCGAGATTGTGCAGCTCCAGTGGATCCTTGACGAGGTCGAACAGCTGCTCGGGATCGTCGCCGCAGCGGATGTACTTGAAACGGCCCCTGCGTACCATCAGCGCCGGCGCCGTCACCCCTTCGGCCAGGTACTCGGCGGCAGCCTCCCCGGGAGGCTCGTCACCACCTGTGAGCGCGGCCGCGAGGCTGACACCGGAGAACTCCGCCCCCGCCGGCTCGATACCGGCCAGCGCGGCGATGGTGGGAGCCAGATCGAGGTGCGACACCGGCGCCTCAATGCGCCCGGGGCGGATGCCCGGTCCCGCAGCCATCAGCGGAACCCGCGCGGAGCCGTCGAAGAACGACATCTTGTACCAGAGGCCGCGCTCGCCGAGCATCTCCCCATGATCGGCCGTGAACAGCACGATCGTGTCCATCGCCAGGCCGGTGCGGTCGAGCACCCCGAGCAACTCGCCGATGCGCTGGTCGAGCTCGCTGACCGCGGCGAAGTATCCGCGCCTGGCGGTGGCCGCCTGCCCCGCTGTCAGCGGATCCTGGTCGGCCTGGTACATGTCCCTCAAGCGGATGCTGTGGGGGTCGGCCCGGTCTCGCGGAATCACGTCCACCGTGGGGCGGCCGCAGTCCACACCGTCGTAGAGATCCCAGTGCGCGCGCCTCACCTCCCACGGGTCGTGCGGGCACGTGAACGACACTGTCAGGAAGAACGGGCGACCGTCGCCGAGCCGGGCCGTGTCGCGCAGGTGGCGGGCGGCCTCGAACCCGACCTCGTCGTCGTAGTCGGTCTGCATGGCCGCCTCCGTGACACGGGTCTGCCGCAGGCTGGCCATGTTGTGGTACCACGCCAGGCGTTCATCCGGGGGCCGTGACCAGTCGGGCGTCCACTCGAAGTCCGATGGATAGACGTCGGTGGTCAGCCGCTGCTCGAACCCATGCAGCTGATCGGGACCGACGAAGTGCATCTTGCCGGCGAGAGCGGTCCGGTATCCGGATGCGCGCAGCACGTGCGCGATCGTGGGCTGGCCGGCGGCGAGCTCAGACGCGTTGTCGTAGACGCCGGTCTGGGACGGGGGCCGGCTGGTCAGCATCGCAGCTCGGGCGGGCGCACACAGCGGCGATGCGCAGTAGGCCGCATCGAAGACCGTCCCGGCTGCCCCAAGAGCGGTCAGCGCGGGCGCGTGCGCGACCGCATTCCCATAGGCCGGAAGGGCCGCGGCGGCCAACTGGTCGGCGACCACCAGCAGGATGTTCGGGGGTCGGGGCGTCATGCGGTGATCGCCGTGTGCAATGCCCGGAGCAGGTCTCGAGCACGTCCGTCGGCGTTCTCCGGACGCAGGTCGGCGGTCACGTACGAGAACCCTGTGCGGAGCGACGGCCAGGCGCCGTGCGAGCCTCCGCCGGCTCCGGTGTGACCGAATGCGTCCCGGGGCGGGCCGAGCTCGCTGGGCGGGCCCGCCAGTTCGTACCCGGAAGGGCCAAACCGAAGCGGCCGCCCCGAGAGCGGATCGTCTCCGCAGCTGGCCTCGCTGCGTCCGGTCGCGACCGTTTCCGGCCGCACGAGTGGATCCTCCGATCTGACCAGGCCGCCGTACAACGCGGCCAGCGAGCGAGCGGTGGCGACCGCATTCACCGCCGGCACCTCGAGCGCGAGCAGCCCCGGATCGTTCCAGGCGTGCGGTCCCAGCGGCGGGTTGCCGTAGACAAGACTCAGCCGGGGATCGGGGTCGTCGCTGAGGTACGCGGACAGCGCGAAGTCGGGCGCGGGGCGAACGGTCGCCAGGTTCGCCGCGAGCGGGCTTGAAGGGTCGATGCCGATCGCGATGTCGAGTCCAAGCGGTTCGGCGAGCTCGTCGGCCAGCAACCGGCCGATGCTGCGCCCGTCGACCCTGCGTACCACCTCAGCGGCCAGCCAACCGTAGGTCAGTGCGTGGTAGCACGGTTGCCCCGGCTCGGTCAGCGGAGGCTCCGCCGCGATCCTGGCGGCGAGCTGGTCTGGGTGCGCCAGCTGCGACCGGTCGATCGGCTCCAGCAGCCCCGGCACACCTCCGGCGTGCGCGAACAGCTGCGCGACCGTGATCGTGTCCTTTCCGGCCACCCCGAACTCGGGCCACAGATCGGCCACCGGCGCGGTCGGCTCGAGCGTCCGCCGCTGGTACAGCAGCAGCAGCAAGGTCGCGACCACTCCCTTCGACCCCGAAAAGATGACGGCCGCGGTGTCCCGTTGCCACGGCCGGCCGGTCGCGTCCACGCTGCCGCCCCACAGGTCGACGACGGTCAGCCCGTCCACGACCGCCGCGAGCGCGCACCCGCCGTCAGCACGTTCGACAAGGTTCCGCTCGAATGCGTCACCAACATGCTCGAACCCCGGGGCGACCGTCCCCTGGACGGCCGTCCCGCCGGCGCTCACGACTGCACCGCCTCCAGCGACGGCGTGTCGGACAGAAGCTGCTTGGTGTAGTCGTCGCTGGGCTCGAGCAGCACGGAGTCGACGGCTCCCAGCTCGACGATCCGCCCCGCGCTCATGACCGCCACTCGCTGAGCGATCGAGCGCACCAGCGGCAGGTTGTGGGTCACGAACAGCATCGCCAGGCCGAGGCTCTTTTGCAGCTCGCCCAGCAGCTCGACGATCGCCGCCTGGACGCTGACGTCGAGTGCGGAGGTGACCTCGTCACAGATCAGCACGTCGGGGCGCGACACGAGGGCGCGTGCGATCGCGACCCGCTGGCGCTCGCCGCCGGACAGCTGATCGGGATACCGCGAGGCGTAGGCTGCGGTCAGCGACACGCGTTCCAGCATCTCGTCCACCCGTGCGTTCGCCTCGCTGCCGCCGATCCCGAACACCTCCAGCGGCTGGCGCACGATCTGGTCGATCGTGCGCCGCGGATTGAGCGAGCCGTACGGGTTCTGAAAGATGTACTGCAGCCGGCGGCGCGACTCCCGCGAGCGGTTGCGGGCGACCTCCACGAGCTCCTCCCCGTGCAGCACGATGCGGCCCGACCGCTCGGCGTGCAGCCCCGCAATTGAGCGGGCCAGCGTGGTCTTGCCCGAGCCAGACTCGCCGACCAGCGCCAGGCACTCGCTGGGCGCAAGGTCGAGGTTGATGTCGTGCAACACGGTTACCCCGCGGTAGCCGGCCGACATCTGCTGCACGCTGAGCACGCTTTCTCCGTGCGGTGGGGAGACCGCGATCGCCTCACCCGCGAACGGCATCGGATTGGCCCGCACCGCCTCGGCCCTCAGGCAGCGCACCATGTGGCCGTCGTCGAGTGCCCGCAGCGGCGGCAGCTCCAGTCGGCACGCGTCCTCGACGAATGCGCACCGTGATGCGAACGCGCAGCCCTGGGGGCGGCTGCCGGGCGACGGCGCTCGCCCCGGGATGCCGATCAGCTCCCGGCTTCCGGCCAGGCGCGGAATCGCGCCCACCAGCCGCCGGGTATACGGATGAGCGGCGTTGGCGAAGAGCTCCGCTGACTCGCCCACCTCCACCAGCCGGCCGGCGTACATCACGGCCACCCGCTCCGCCAGGGTCGACACCACAGCGAGGTCGTGGCTGACGTACAGCGCCGCCACGCTGTGGGCCGCGGCCAGGTCGCGCACCGTGTTCAGGACGTGGGCCTGGGTGGTCACGTCGAGCCCGGTGGTGGGCTCGTCCAATACGATCAGGCGCGGGCGGCAGGCGAACGCCATCGCCAGCCCCACCCGCTGTTGCTGACCGCCCGACAGCTCGTGAGGGTAGCGACGGAGGTACTTCGGATCGTCGGGCAGCGCCACCTCGCGCATCATCTCGGCCACACGGTCGCTACGGTCGGCGCTGCTCTTGCCGAAGTCGTGTGCCTCGAGCACTTCTACGAGCTGGGTGCCGATCCGAAGCGCCGGGTTGAGCGCGGCGGCGGGATCCTGCGGCACGTATGACACAACGCGTCCGCGCAGCGGGCGCCGCTGTTCCTCCGAGAGGGCGAGCACGTCGACGTCGTCGATCCGCACGCTGCCGGCCACGATCTCCACCCCGCGCCGAGCATGCCCCAGCAGAGCCAGGCCGACGGTGGTCTTGCCGGAGCCGGATTCGCCCACCAGCCCCATCACCTGCCCTGGGGAGATCGTGAAGCTGACGTCGTCGACGACGTCGCGCCCGGTTCCGGCCAGCTCGATGCGCAGTCCCTCGACAACGATGGACGGGGCGTCGGGGGCGGTTCGGTCGTCGATCATCCCGTCGACCGTCCGCGGTCGATGCCGGCCGCGGCTCGCGAGATGCCGTCACCGACCAGCCCCGTTCCGATGGTCAGCAGGGCGATCGCGATCACCGGGAGCACCACGCCCCACGGCTGCGCCTGGACGGCGATCCGGTTCTGGTTGATCATCGTGCCCCAGTTGGCGCCGTTGGTGCTGGTCGCGAATCCGAGAAAGGCCAGCCCCGCTATCAGCCCGACCGAGTAGGTCAGCCGCAGGCTCATCTCGACCATCAGCGGGCTGAGGATGTTGGGCAGCAGCTCGCGCCCCAGGATCCGGATGCGGGGCACGCCCAGCGCCTCCGCCGAGGCGACGAAGTCACGCTCCACGATCGGCTGGGCGGCGCCGCGGGTGACGCGTGCGACGCGCGGCAGCGTCGTCAGCCCGACCGCCAGCACGATCAGCCACGCCTTGGGGCCGACGGTCGCGATCGCCACCAGCGCCAGCATGATCTGCGGGAACGCCAGGATCACGTCCATGCCCCGCATCAGGACGTCGTCGAGCCAGTTTCGTGAGTACGCGGCCACCAGGCCGACGATCGCTCCCAGGATCAGGCCGAAGGCGGTGGCCAGCACCGCCATCACCAGGATCTCGCGGCCGCCCCACAGAAACCGGCTGAGTACGTCCTGGCCGAGGTAGTCGGTGCCGAACCGCGCGGCGCTGGACGGGTTGCTGAAGGGAGGGCCGGCAAAGTCGGTGGGCGAGTGCGGGGCGAAGAACGGCCCGGCACCGGCCAGCAAGGTCAGCCCCACGACCAGCACCAAACCGATCCGGGTGCGCCAGAGACGCAGGGCGTCGCGCAGCACGGACCCCGACCGGCGACTGGTCGCCACCGACTCCGGCTGGGGGGTCATGGCGATGTCGGTGACCACGCTCACAGCGTCGTCCTCATCCGCGGAGTGACCAGGATGGTGGCGATGTCCGCGGTCAGGTTGAGCACCACGTACAGCGTTGCGATCAGCATTGCCAGGGCCTGAACGACGGGCAGGTCGCGGTTGTTGACCCCATCGACCAGCGCCCCGCCGATGCCGGGGAAGTTGAACACGTACTCGACAACGATCACCCCGCCGGCCAGATACGCCAGATTGATGGCGATCACCTGGAACGTCGGGCCCAGTGCATTGGGAAGCGCGTGCCGGACGATCACGGTGCTCTCGTCCAGGCCCTTCAGCCTGGCCATCTCGACGTAGTCCGACTCGAGCACCTCGATCATCGACGCACGCATGATCCGCGCGACGTAGGGCGTGACCGCGATCACGAGGGTGACGACCGGCAGCACCATGCCGTTGAGGTCATCCCAGGGACGGCCCCCCGGCGGGATCTGTGCCACGGCGGGCAGCACCTGAAGGACGACCGTCGCAAAGATCACCACCAGGCCCACACCCACCACGAACTCCGGCAGCGCCGCCAGCAGCAGGGTCAGGATCGAGGACGACACGTCGAACGCCTTGTCGCGCCGCACCGCCGCATAGGCGCCGATCCCGATCGCCAGCGGTATCGAGATGATCCCGCTCAGGAGCACCAGGAACGCCGAGTTGATCAGCAGCGGCCGCAGGTACGTCGAGACCGACTCCTGGTTCGCGAGCGAGGTGCCCATGTCGCCGTGCAGGAGCCCGGTCACCCAGTTCCAGTACTGCTGCAGCACCGGCTGATCGAGGTGCAGCTTGGCACGCAGCGCAGCCAGGCTGGCGGGCGTGGCGTCGCGGCCCAGGATCGCCCGGGCGGGATCCCCCGGCAGCGCCTGCGTGGCGGCGAACACGAGCACCGAGACGATCACGAGCACCAGCAGCCCCAGCAGCACGCGCCGAAGGATGAACCCCCAGATACCGCCGGAATGCATGGTTAGCCGCTGCCGTCTGGCATCTGCACCGCCTCAGCCGAACCAGATGGTGGTGTACCCATTCCCGAAATAGTCGAGGTTGAGCGTGCCCTTGCTGGGCTGGAAGCCCTGCACCTTGGATGAGTACGCGTCCACCAGGTCGTTGAAGAACGGGATGATGTATCCGCCGTAGTTGTACTCGATGCTCTGCATCTCCTGGATGATCGGGCACGTCTTGGCCGGATCGGTCTCCTGCAGCGCCTGGTTGTAGAGGTCCAGGTAGTTCGAGCCGGGGCCGGTCTTGGGCGGCCAGTGGGTCTCGTTGTAGGGAGCGGTGGGGATGCTGCCGTTGGCAACCTGGGGCAGGAAGTTGCGGGTGCCCCAGAAGTCGACCGAGAAGG
>DASUHV010000212.1:0-3418 GCA_036273355.1 Gaiellales bacterium | reverse complement strand
GCGTTGTTCTGCGCGACCCAGTCGACGTTGCCGTGCCAGGTGTTCACGTGGAACGTTGGGATCTTCTTGTCGGCCACGATCGGGAACTCGACCGACGTGTAGGAGCAGAACGGCATGAACACGGCCGCGACGTTCTGCGACACCAGGTTCTGCAGCACCGTCTTCATCACGTCGGGCTGCTGCGCCTGCGTGTCCACCTTGACGAGCTCGAGCTGGTAGCCGGCCACGCCGCCGGCGGCGTTGATCTCTTCGACCGCCAGCTCCTGCCCGCGTGACATCTGCTGGCCGTCACCCGCGTAGGGGCCGGTGACCGGTACGGCGGCGCCGACCTTGATCGTGCCCTTGGAGCTGCTGCCGCCGGTGCTGCCGCCGCCGCCTGACGAGGACGACGACGACCCCGAGTTGCCGACCGCATAACCGATGCCGCCGCCGACCACCAGGCCGGCCGCGCCGGCTCCCACGGTTCCCTGCAGGAAGCTCTTGCGGCTCATGCCCTTGCGGCCACCGCCACCTGCTCCTCCGCCTGTGGCCGCGCTTCCCGCCGCAGGGGCCGGGTCGCCGCCGGGTGCTGTTCCGCCGCCGTCTCCTGGCGTTGCGTCGCTCATGGTTCCTCCTCGATCGTGGCACTGTGCGCCGGCGCATCCCCTGAGGGAGCCGCGCCGAACCCTCCTCCGCCCGCACCCACCAGCGACAGCACGTCGCCTCGGTACAGGTGGATGTATCCCTTGCCGGTGACCGGTGCAGGCTCCGGGGAGCCCGCGCGCTGCACCGTCGCCTTTCCAGGCAGACCGGCTTCCCCGCCCTCACGACCCCTGGCCGCGAATTCGGGGACGGTCTGCTCGACGTAGTACATGCCATCTGAGACGTCGGCCAGGAGCCGATAGTCGCGCCGCAGTCCCATCCCGCCGCGCATGCGACCTGCGCCGCCCGACCCCTCGACCAGCTCGGTGCGCTCGATCCGCCACGGGTACTCGAGCTCCGCGATCTCCGCCGGCAGCAGGGCGCAGTTCGAGGTGTACGTGTCGATCGCGTCGTCGCCGTCCGCCTCGCGCCGCGCCCCGCCACCGCCGCCGAGGATGTCCGCGAGCAGCGTCAGCCGGCCCGTGCGGGAATCGACGGCCTGGAACACCAGCGCCGGGAAGGAGACGTGGCTGGCCGCCACCGATCGCTCCGGAAGCAGCTCGCAGAGCGCCTCGATCAAGACGTCGCTGAGCCGCTGCACGGCCAGATGCCGCGCGCTCAGAGCCGCCGGGAAGATGGGGTTGAACACGGTGCCCTCGGGTGCGATCACGCGCACGCGGCTGGTGAGACCGGCGTTCTGCGGCACCTCCGGCCCCAGGAACGCGCGTACCGCGAAGTAGGTACCGGCGTGAGAGCTCGATATGGGGACGTTCATGCCCGACGCGATCTGCGGGCTGGAGCCGGACAGATCGACCACCAGCGTGCCATCGTCGACGTGCACGGCCGCGTGCACGCGCACCGGAGAGGTGCCCTCGAAGCCCTCGTCGTCGAGGAAGCCCTCGGCCGTCACGGTGCGGTCGGGCCAGGAGCGGAAGGCGGCCTCGGCGCGCAGAGCGGTCGTGTGCAGCAGCGTCTCCATGCCCTGAAGCACGGTGTCGGTGCCGTGGGCGTCTGCAAGTTCGTCGATCCGCGCCATACCGCGGCGGCACGCGGCCAGCTGCGCATCGAGGTCGCCCAGCGTGGATGCCGGGTCGCGGACGTTGGCGCCGATCAAGTCGTACAGCGCCCGCACGCGGGTGCCGCGCTCGACCAGCTTCACGGCCGGGAAGATCAGCCCCTCCTGGAACAGCTCGGTGCACTGGGCGCTCTCGGTGCCCGGGAAACGGCCGCCGATGTCTATGTGGTGGGCGATCGATCCCGCCCAGGCGATGATGCGGCCGTCGCGGTACAACGGCGTGAACACCTGCAGGTCGGGCGTGTGGGTGCCGCCCATGTAGGGGTGGTTCGTGAGCACGGCGTCGCCCTCGGCGATGTCGTCGCCCCACTTCTCGCGCGCCGCCTCCAGCGCAAACTGCATCAGACCGAGCTGCGCCGGGATCTGCTCGGAGTTGGCCACCATGCGCCCGTCGCCCGTGAACAGGCCGCAGTTGAAGTCGAGCATCTCGCGGATGATCGGCGAGTACGAGGCGCGGTACTCGACAACCGCCATCTCTTCGGCGATGTGGTGGAAACCGCTGGCCAGGATCTCCATCGTGATCGGGTCGATCGTCGTCGCGGTGGACATCAGTCCGCCCCTCGCTGCAGCACCAGGGTGCCGGCCGTGCCGACGCGGCCGCTCCAACCGGGTGGGATCACCACGGTCGTGTCCTCCTGCTCGATGATCGTCTCGGGGCCGATCGTATCGTCCTCCGCGAGCTGCTCGCGGCCGGTGGCCGTCCACCGGCGCCAGCCGCCGTGGTAGACGCGGCGCGTGCCGGCGACCGCGGCACGCCGGCCGTCCTCGGCGACCGTCCAGTCGATGTCCGGGATCCGTGCCAGCGCGCGCAGGCGCAGGGTCACGATGTCGGTCTCGGTGACGGTCGGCGTGTAGTCGTAGAGACGACGGTGCTCCTCCTCGAACGCCTCCTCGGCGGCGGCGATCGCCTCGGCCGTGACCGGCCGCGGCGCGAACGGCACTGTCAGGTTGTAGGCCTGGCCGCGGTAGCGCATGTCCAGCTCGTGGGAGAACTCGAAGCTGCGGGTGACCGACGCCGACGTCTCCAGCAGGTCGGCCGCCTCGGCCTCGAGACGCGCGAACTCCGCGTCGAGTCTCGCGGGAGCGATGGCTGCCGTCGGCTGCAGCCAGCTGCGGCGCAGGTCGTGTCGGATGTCGGTGGCGAGCAGCCCCAGCGCCGCAGCGACTCCGGGGTAGCGCGGGATCACAACGCGCGGGATGCCGAGCTCGTCGGCCAGGGCGCAGGCGTGCATCGGCCCGGCCCCGCCGATCGCGACCAGCGCGAAGCGGCGCGGGTCGTGGCCGCGGGCGATCGTCATCACGCGCAGCGCGTTTGCCATGTTGGCGTTGGCGATGCGCAGGATCGCGACGGCGGCCTCCTCGACGACCAGCCCCAGCGGCTCGCCCACGGCGGACGCGACGGCCCTCTCGGCCAGCTCGCGGTCGAGCGGCACGCCGTCGGCCAGCGCGCTCTCGGCCGACAGATTGCCGAGTACCACGTGAGCGTCGGTGACCGTCGCGTCCTCGCCGCCCAGGCCATAGGCGGCGGGTCCTGGCTCGGCGCCGGCGCTGGCCGGCCCGACCGTCAAGGAGCCGAACCGGTCGACGCTGGCGATCGACCCACCGCCGGAGCCGATGCAGAGCACGTCGATCTGGGGCAGGTTGATGGGCATCCCGGCGGCCTCGCCGGAGAAGCGGCGCTGCGGACTGCCGTCGATGACCAAGCCGATGTCGGCGGTGGTG
>DASUHV010000211.1:0-2936 GCA_036273355.1 Gaiellales bacterium | reverse complement strand
GGCGGCCGGGTTGACCGTGACGAAGCGGTTACGCGCTCTCCGCGCCCGCCGCCGGGCCTAAGCGCTCGCGCTCGATCTCGATCCGCGGCAGCCACTCGAGCCAGCTCGGCAGGTACCAGTTCCACGCGCCGAGCAGCCGCATCGCGCTCGGGAGCAGGACCAGGCGGATGATGGTGGCGTCGATCAGGAGCGCGGCAGCGACTCCGAAGCCCATCTGCTGGAACATGATCAGCTCGCCGCTGGCGAAGCCGGCGAAGACGGCGACGATGATCAACGCGGCACCGGTGATGATCCGAGCGGTCGAGGCCACCCCGAAGGTGACCGCCTCGGCCGTGTCGCCGGTTTCGTCGTAGCGCTCCCTGATGCGGCTGAGCAGGAAAACCTGATAGTCCATCGAGAGCCCGAACAGGACCGAGAACAGGAAGAGCGGGACCCAGGCCTCGATCGTGTCCACTTGGCTGAGGCCGAGCAGGCTAGCGCCAACGCTATGCTGGAAGACGAGTACGAGCAGCCCGTAGGCGGCACCGACGGAGAGCAGATTGAGCACGACCGCCGTTCCGGCAATGACGAGCGAGCGGAAGGCGGCGGTTAGGAAAACAAGGGTGAGCCCGAGCACCAAGGCGATTACCCACGGCGCCGGGCCGATCACCGAGTCGAAGTAGTCGATCGTCTCGGATGTCGTACCGCCGACGAACACCTCGGCCGGGGTGTTCGTGAACGCAGCCGGCACGATGACCGACCGGAGCTCGCGCACGGCGGAGATGGCTGTGCTGCCAGCCGGGTCGCCACGGACCGGAACCGACAGCAGGGACACGCTGCCGTCCGCTGAGCGTCCGATCCTTCCCTGGCCGAAGCGCTGGTCGGCGGCAAGCCGCGTGCGGAGCTGAGTCAGGGCCTGACCAGCAGCGGGGTGCGTCGCGCCCCTGGCGACGACGATCTCGGCCGGGTCGGATGTAGCTTCCGGGAAGTTGTGCTGGAGCGCGGCGAAGCCCTGTTTCGCCTCAAGGCGGTCGGGCAGCGCCGTCACGCCGCTCGTGCCAATGTGCATCCCGAAGATCGGCACAGCCGCGGCGAGCAGCACCGCGGCCGACAGGGCAAGGCTCAGCCCCGGCCGGCGCAGCACGGCGCGGACGGTCGCGCCCCAGAAGCGGCCTTCGGGATTGGCGGACTCGAGCGAGCGCCTGCCGACCAGCGGAATCCGCAGCCGATCGACGCGGTCGCCGAGCAGGCTCAGCAGCGCCGGCAGCAGCGTCGCCGAGGCGGCGACGGAGACGATCCCCACGAGGATCGCGCCCACGGCGAGGCTGCGCATGATCGAGCTCGGCACGATCAGCATCCCGAACATCGCGATCACGAACGTCGTTCCGCTGAAGAGCACGGCGCGGTTCGCGGTGGCTGCGCAGGTCGCGATCGCGTCGCGCTTGTCGCGGCCTCGGCCTCGCTCCTCACGGAAGCGTGAGACGACGAACAGCGAGTAATCGATCGCGAGCGCGAGGCCCATCCCGGTGAGCATGTTGACGACGAAAATCGAGAGGCTGAACACTTGCGTCAAGACGGCGACCAGGCCGAGCGCGATCACGATCGACGGCAGCGTGATCAGCAGCGGAACCACCCCGGCCACGACCGTTCCGAAGACGAGCAGCAGGATGATCATCGCGGCCGGCAGGCCGACCTGGAGCTCGCCGTGCTGCAGATCGCTCGCGGAGAGCTTGGTGAAGTCGTTGTCAAGGGTCCTCTGCCCGGTGACCGCGACGGCGAACGCCGGGCTCGCGTCGGCCCGCCTAACCGCAGCGACGACATCGTCTATGCCGTCGCTGGAGGTGGCTGAGAACTGCACCATCGTCGCATGCCGGTCCTTGGTGATGAGCGACAGATCGCGCGCGCCGAGATAAGTGCGGACGCTTACGACATCGCTGGCCTGCCGGACGTCCGCTGCGAGCCTTCGGACGAGCGCCAGGAACTGCGGTGTCTCGACCGTGTACTTAGGAGAGCGCACGACCACGATGTCGGTGACGGAGACGCTGGGCGGAAAGGCCCGAGACAGCGTGTCACTGGCGCGCTGGGACTGCGGGTTGTTGGTCGGATTGGCTTCGGTCGTCAGCGACAGGAGCGCCCCGATCGCGACCACCGCGGCGAAAACGGCGGCCACCCATGCGCCGATCGTGCGCCACGGGTGCCGCGCGCTCATCGTGGCCAACGCCTGCGTCGAGAGTTTCCGCGGCTGCCGCTTGCTGCTTCGGCCTTCGAACATCTCAAGCGCTCCTTCCAAGCAGGATCCTTGCGAGCTCCTCCGGGTCCTTGACACGCCAGGGTGGCGTTCAACCGGGGTGCACCGTTGTTCAGGCGCATCCGCACCCGGCATGGCATGGGCCCGGCGACGGTGATGACGCCATGCGCTGCGGGCTCACCGTGGGGCTCGGCGCCAAAGGACAGGGCTGGGCTTCTGGTCGGCTGCCGCCGTGCACCCTTGAGGCGCCACCCTGATGTGCCAGGCGTTCCAGGCGACGGTGGCGCGGTACCCGCATGAGCTGGCGCTGCGGACGGTCGAGGGGGCGGTGACGGTCACGCCGGGGACAGACGTCGCGTGCGATGCTGGTTGATCTGCGGGCGCAGTTGCTCGGGCGCTGGCGGGATGTCCGGATCGGCAGCTGCTGGCGGCGGGTGCTGCCGAGGACCTGCCTGCGCTCGATTCGGGCGCTGATATCGACGGCGTGGTCGGCCAGGCTGACTGCGACCAGGACGATCCACGCGGCGATCGCCAGCCTCGCCCGCGCCGACCGCCCTGGGCTGGCACGTGTCCTCGCCGATCCGGACGGGCTGGTACTGCTCTGCACCTGGACCTGCGTGCCCCGATCGCCTGAGAGCGCGGACCCACGGCCCATCGGCACCCGGCCTGAACGACAGTGCACCCCGATTGAACGCCACCCTGGCGTGTC
>DASUHV010000210.1:0-2316 GCA_036273355.1 Gaiellales bacterium | reverse complement strand
CGACCGCGGCCAGCGTGCCCAGCGTGGCAACACCGATGGCGGTCTGCCAGTTGTAGACCTGGCTGGGCTGCGGCTGCGGATCGTTCATCGCCCGAGAGCCTACCGCAGCCGTCCGCCGTCGCACGGCGCAGTCACGGCGTCCACGTCAGCGACCGCGGGCCCATCGCCCCGATCGACCCGGTCGCCCCGGTGCGCCGGTCGAACACCTTCACCTCGTCCTGCAGCGCCACCGCCAGGTAGCGGCCGTCGGGAGACCACGCGTAGGAAGCGGCAATCGGCGGGGCGCCCGCAGGCACGCCGCCCGGGCGCAGCGACTGCAGCACGTCATGGCCCCGCGCCTGCTCGTACCAGAACGCGCTGCCATCGGGCGCCGCGGCCAGGCCCGATGTGCGCAGGTTCGTGCGGAAGGTGCTCGAGCTGCCGGTCTCGCGGTTCAGCACCAGAATCGCGAACTGGGCGTTGGGGTCGTTCGGATCGACCGGTGCCACGGCCACGGCCAGCCCAGCCGAGGTCGCCGTCAGGGCGGTCACCAGGTATCCGTGCCGGGGCCGCCCGGCGGCGATCTCCAGCGCCCTGCCCAGCCGCAGCGAGCTTCCGTTCTCGTAGACGGCGTGCCCGTCCGAGGTGAGCGTGGCGCCCGCCGGGGTGAACGCGGTCGTGCAGTGGTAGCCGACCGTCGCGGCCTTGCGAAACGGCGCGGCCAGGAGCTGGACCCTGATCCCGTGGCGGAGATCGGACGTACACGCCGCCGCGTACTGGGAGTCTGCCGACCAGGTCACCCCGAGCACCCCGCCGCGCACCGTCGTCGGCTGCAGCTCCTGCATCGACGAGCCGCTCAGCAAGACGATGGGCGCGCGCGGACGGCCCTGCCCCAGCACCACCGCGCCGTCTGGTGAGGGCCATGCCCGGCACTCACGTAACTGGGCATACTTGGCGGCCAGAGTGCTCATCGTGATTCGCTCCAGCTCGCATCCACGGCCGATCCACCACAGCACGCCCCCGGCCTGCTGCATCATGTCCCTGCCCTGGAGCGGCGGCGGATGGATGTCGGCCGGATGTGGCCCCGGTGCCGCGGCGGGCACCGCCACCGTCGACCGGGTCGGTGCCGCCACCAGCACCACCAGCGCCCCCAGCACCGTGATCAGTGGCACCGCGATCCGCACGGCGCCTCAGCTGATGCCCAGGTACGCCTTTCGCACCTCGTCGTTCGTCGCCAGCGCCTCGGCCCTGTCCGACAGCGTCACCTTGCCGGTTTCGAGCACGTAGCCGCGGCTGGCGATGCCGAGGGCGATCAGCGCGTTCTGCTCCACCAGCAGGATGGTAGTGCCCTCACGGTTGATCTCCTGGATGATCTCGAAGATCTTGTCGACCAGGATCGGCGCCAGGCCCATCGACGGCTCGTCGAGCAGCAGCAGCTTGGGTCGCGACATCAGCGCCCGGCCGATCGAGCACATCTGCTGCTCGCCGCCCGAGAGCGTCCCCGCCTGCTGGCCACGACGCTCGCTGAGGCGCGGGAACAACGAGTAGACGTGCTCGACGTCCTGCTCGATGCCCTCGCGGTCCGTGCGGTTGAACGCCCCCATCTCCAGGTTCTCGCGCACGCTCATGCGCGGGAACAGGCGCCGTCCCTCCGGCGAGTGGGCGATCCCCATCTGCACGATCTCGTGCGGCGGTGCGTTCTGGATCTCCTTGCCGGCGAAGCGGATGGTGCCGGCCTTGGGCTTCGTGAGGCCCTGGATCGAGCGCAGCGTGGTCGACTTGCCCGCGCCGTTGGCGCCGATCAGGGTCACGATCTCGCCCTCGTTGACGGTGATCGAGAGGCCCTTGACGGCCTCGATGCGGCCGTAGAACGTCCGCACTTTGTCCAGCTCGAGCAACGCCGGCGGGTTCGCGTTTGGCGCCGGTGGGGCCTCGGCGCTCACGCGGTCGCCCCGTTTCCGGCCCCGGGGGAGCCGGCCGCGCCGCTGCCCAGGTAGGCCTCGATCACGCGGTCATTGGCCTGGATCTCGGCGGGCGACCCCTCGGCGATCTTCTCACCGTGGTCGAGCACCGTGATCCGCTCGGACACGCCCATTACCACCTTCATGTCGTGCTCGATCAGCAGGATCGTGAGGCCACGCTCGTCCCGCAGCTGCGACACGAACCTGGTGAAGTCGGCCGACTCCTGCGGGTTCATGCCGGCCGTCGGCTCGTCCAGCAGGAGCAGAGTCGGCTCGCTGCCGAGCGCGCGCGCAACCTCCAGCCGGCGCTGATCGCCGTACGACAGGTTCATCGAGTACTCGTCGTCGACACGCTCGGAGAGGCCGCAGTAGCGAA
>DASUHV010000209.1:0-21708 GCA_036273355.1 Gaiellales bacterium | reverse complement strand
CACCGTCGGCGATGATGCGCCCTTACGCACCAGGCGGTAGCTGGCGTCGGCGACTGGGCGGCGGTTGATCGAGAAGCGGCCGGTCGAGTCCAGCACCACCGGCGCCGTCACCTGCTGCCAGCTGCCGGACGCGCCCATCTTCGATTCCAGCCGGAATGCTCCATGCGGGCGCGGCCAGAGCCGGCCTTTGAGGTGAAACCCCTCGCCTGCGATCGAGGACTTCGGCGCCGTCAGCGTCACCTGCAGGATCCGGAAGTAGGTCGAGCGCAGCCCCAGCCGCGAGAACACGTCCCCGGCGCTCAGCGAATGGTCGCCGCCGGCGCCGTGGACGAGCACCGACAGCACCCGCTGTGAGGGGCCGTCAATGGTGGTGTCGAGCGACGAGACGCTGCCGCCCACGCCCAGTGCCGACCCCAGCCCGGACGGCGAGTACACGCGAGGCGCCCAGGTGTGGTTCGGGTTGAGCCCGCCCGCGCCGTCGTAGCGATCGCGCACGGGCACCAGGTAGGGCTGGTTGGTGCCGCCCCAGGACGCTGCGATGGACGAGGTACGACCACCCGAGCTGGACGAGAAGAAGGTGGTGGCAACCTGGCCCCCGTACTTCACGACCTGGTGCTTGGTGGCGGCGACCGCCGCGTCGGATGCTGCCACCTGCCGCTCGACCGGGCAGTACATCTGGCTGCGGGTGTCGGCGTAGGCGTCGAACGCGCCGCCGCCGGCGGTTGCAACGGCGTAGGAGCGCGCGGCCACCGCCTGCGCCTGCACGGCCTCGGGCAGCCAGGACGCGGGCACCTCACACGGCACGACGCCGCTGACGTATCGCTCCATCCCGACCACATCGACCAGCGACAGCGACCCGCCGCTGCGGTCGATGCGGAAGTTGCCCCACCAGTGATCGTGGATGTAGCCGTTCACCGAATCGTCCAGCTGCAGCGGGCCGCCGTGCGGCGCCACCACAAGCGGGCTGACGATGCCCTTCCAGACGTACTTGCCGCTCGCCTTGCTCCACAGCCGCAGCTGGCCCGCGACGGTGCCCGGGTCGACGCGGTAGGAGCCGGCCGGCAGCGAGCGGCTGGTGCCTTCCTGATCGCTCGCCGTCGCGGCCTGCGTGAACGACAGGTGGATCGAGGGGCGGCTGGAGATCAGCAGCACCCGCTCCTTGGTGCCGGACGGCAGCTGGCCGATGGTGGTGCCGGTGAAGTAGTGCTGGAGGATCTGCTGGTGCGTCCAGCCGTGCTGGGCATAGCCGAGCGCGCCGTACTGGGACATGCCGATGCCGTGCCCCCAGCCGTGGCCGTTCAGCGTGAACAGCGTCGCGCCAGAGGCGACGCTCGGGCCGAGCAGCGAGGCGCCCAGGGCGGCGGTGACCAGGAGGGTGCGGCGAATCATGGTGTGTTCCATCGGCAGCGCACCACGAACTCTCAACCGAGTGCCCGCCGGAAGTGTGTTCTATCACCACTTCAGCCGCTCCGGGGTGTCGTCGATAACCTGCCCGAACGCATGAACCCGATCGCCCTGCTCCCTCCCCCGCTGCGCGCCGTCGCCGAGATCGTCCTGACCCTCGTCGTGGCCGCGGCCATCGCGTTCTTCGCGCAGGCCTACATCGTCAAGCCCTATCGCGTGCCCACCGGCAGCATGATCCCGACGCTCCAGCCCGGCGACCGGGTGATCGCCGACCGCCTCAGCCTCGACTTCCGCGACCCCGCCCGCGGCGAGATCATCGTCTTCCATCCACCCATCTGCCGGGGCGGCCACAACAGCGAAGGCGCGTGCGACACGAACGACCTATCGCTCCGCACGGGCGCCTCGCCGGAGACGTTCATCAAGCGCGTGGTCGGGCTTCCCGGTGAAACGATCTGGGCCAGACACGGGTCGGTCTGGGTGAAGAGCCCGGGCCAGCGGGCCCACCGGTTGTCCGAGCCCTACCTGCACGGAGGGCGCACGGCCAGCTTCCCCCACACGGTGATACCGCAGAAGTGCTACTTCATGATGGGCGACAACCGCGGCCAGTCGGACGACTCGCGGATGTGGGGCTGTGAGCCCCGCGGCGACATGATCGGCATCGCCCGCGTGCGCTACTGGCCGCTCGACCGGATCGGCCTGCTGTAGCCTCCCGGGCGCCCGGCGGTTGCCGCCCCGGCGGCCGCCGCTGGGTAGACTGACTGCACAGTCAAACCCCGACGCGGAGCGGAAAACGTTGCGGTTGCGCCGATCCTGCCTGGCCGTGCCGGGCTCATCCCCGAAGATGCTGTCCAAGGCCGCGGTGCTGCCCGCCGACCAGATCTTCCTCGACCTCGAGGATGCCGTGTCACCGCTCGAGAAGGTGCCCGCGCGCCAGAACGTGATCGACGCGCTGAACGGCCATGACTACTCCGGCAAGACCCGGGTCGTGCGCGTGAACGGGGTGACCACCCAGTGGTGCCTGGGCGACCTGACGGCCGTCGTGGCCGGCGCCGGCGCGAACCTGGACTGCGTGATGGTGCCCAAGGTGGAGGACGCGGCACAGCTGCACTTCGTCCACCACGTGCTGACGCAGCTCGAGATCGAGCATGGCATCGAGCACCGCATCGGCATCGAGGCCCAGATCGAGAACGGCCGCGGCGCCATGAACATCCGCGAGATCGCGCAGGCCTCGCCGCGCCTGGAGACGCTGATCTTCGGCCCCGGCGACTACGCCGCCAGCATGGGCGTGGGCTCGCTCGTGATCGGATCGATCGACCCCGACTACCCGGGCGACCAGTGGCACTTCATCCTGTCGCTGATCGTGACCGCGGCCCGCGCCTACG
Organism: Gaiellales bacterium; assembly: GCA_036273355.1. Taxonomy (GTDB): domain Bacteria; phylum Actinomycetota; class Thermoleophilia; order Gaiellales; family JAICJC01; genus JAICYJ01. The sequence goes on along the minus strand of DASUHV010000209.1, from coordinate 18,922 downwards.
GGCTGCAGGCGATCGACGGGCCGTACACCGACATCAAGAACACCGACGAGTACCGACGCCTGTGCGTGCGCGCCCGGCAGGTCGGCTACGACGGCAAGTGGGTGCTGCACCCCGACCAGGTGGGCATCGCGAACGAGGTGTTCGCGCCCAGCCAGAGCGACTTCGACGACGCCCGCCGGCTGCTCGCGGCGTACGAGCACGCCACCCAGGTGGAACGGAAGGGGGCGGTCATGCACGAAGGCCAGATGATCGACGAGGCGTCACGCAAGATCGCCGAGGCGGTGGTCGCACGGGGCGTGGCGGCGGGCATGAGCGACGGAGAGGCGACGGCATGAGCATCACCCTGGAGGGGCTGACCGAGGAGCAGCGCGAGGTGGTCTCGCTGGTGCGCCAGTTCACGGACGAGCAGATCATCCCGGTCGCCTCCGACCTCGAGCGCGACGACATCTTCCCCGACCAGATCGTGGCCGGGCTGAAGGAGCTGGGCCTGTTCGGCTTCACGATCCCGGAGCAGTACGGCGGCCTCGGCCTCGACCTGACCACCTACGCGCTGTGCGTGGTCGAGCTGTCGCGCGGGTGGATGAGCGTGTCGGGGATCATCAACACCCACTTCATCGTGGCCGACATGATCATGCGCGACGGCACCGAGGAGCAGAGGCAGCGGTTCCTGCCGCCGATGGCGACCGGGGAGACGCGCTGCTCGTTCTCGATGACCGAGCCCGAGGCCGGCTCCGACGTGCAGGCGATCCGCACCCGGGCCGTCCGCGACGGCGACGACTACGTCGTGAACGGCCAGAAGATGTGGGTCACGAACGGCCTGCGCTCGGGCCTGGTGGCGCTGCTCGTGAAGACCGACCCGGACGCCAAGCCCGCGCACAGGGGCATGAGCTGCCTGCTGGTCGAGAAGCAGCCCGGCGCGGCGCAGGACGGCGGCCTGACGATCCCACCGCAGCTGGGCAAGCTCGGCTACAAGGGCGTCGAGACCACCGAGCTGGTGTTCCAGGACCACCGGGTGCCCGCCGCCAACCTGCTGGGCGAGGGCGAGGGCCACGGCTTCCAGCAGATGATGTCGGGCATCGAGGTGGGCCGCGTGAACGTGGCCGCCCGCGGCGTGGGCGTGGCCCAGCGCGCCTTCGAGCTGGCGATCCGCTACGCCCAGGAGCGGGAGGCGTTCGGCAAGCCGATCGCAAAGCACCAGGGCATCCAGTTCAAGCTGGCCGAGATGGCCACCAAGATCGAGGCCTCACGGCTGCTGATGCTGTCGGCGGCACGGAAGAAGGACGCCGGCGAGCGCTCCGACGTCGAGGCCGGCATGGCGAAGCTGTACGCATCCGAGATCTGCCACGAGGTGGTCGAGGACAGCTTCCGCATCCACGGCGGCTACGGCTACTCGAAGGAGTACGAGATCGAGCGGCTGTACCGCGATGCACCGCTGCTGCTGGTCGGCGAGGGCACCAGCGAGATCCAGAAGCTGATCGTCGCCCGCGGCATGCTGGCGAGGTACCCGCTGTGAGCGGCCGCGAGTTCGATGCCCGTAAGACCCGCTTCGGCCGCTACCTCGAGGACTTCCAGGTGGGCGACGTCTACAAGCACTGGCCGGGAAAGACCATCACCGAGGCCGACGACCACCTGTTCTGCATGATCACGATGAACCACCACCCGCTGCACACCGACGCCCACTACGCCGAGACCGAGACCCAGTTCGGCAGGAACGTGGTGGTCGGCAACCTGGTCTACTCGCTGGTGCTGGGCATGAGCGTCCCCGACGTCTCCGGCAAGGCCATCGCCAACCTCGAGGTCGAGTCGCTGAAGCACGCGAAGCCGACCTTCCACGGCGACACCATCTACGCGCAGACGACGGTGCTGGACGTGGTCGAGTCGAAGAGCAAGCCCGACCGCGGGGTGGTCACGGTGGAATCGATCGGCACCAACCAGCGTGGCGAGGTGGTGTGCGAGTTCCGCCGCAAGGTGCTGGTACCACGGCGCCCCACCGCCTGATGGCGGCCGATGCTCGACCGCGACCTGTTCGGGCTGCCGCCGGCCGGCCGGTAGGGTTGCGGTCATGCGCGTCACATACGTCGGGCACGCCACAGTCCTGATCGAGGATTCGGGCAGCGCGATCGTGACCGACCCGCTGCTGCGCCGGCGCGTGGGGCCCCTGCGCCGGCGGGGCGAGCTGCCCGCGCCGCTCCCGCAGCTCGACGGCGTGCTGATCTCGCACCTGCACCGCGACCACCTGGACACGCCATCGCTGACGCGGATCGCCGACGGAACGCCGGCGGTGGTACCGGCATCGGGCGTGTCGGCAATGCGCCGCACGCGGCTGCAGCCGCTGCCGGTCGAGGAGGGCACCGAGCTGAGCCTGGGCGCCTTCCAGGTGCTGGCCGTGCCGGCCGACCACCCCACGCGGCGTACACCGCTGGGGCAGGAGACGGATGCGCTCGGCTACGTGCTGAGGGCGCCGGGCGGGAGCGTCTACTTCGCCGGCGACACCGACCTGTTCGAGGGCATGCGCGCGATCGGCGACCTGGGCCTGGACGTGGCGCTGCTGCCGGTGGCCGGCTGGGGCCCGACGCTGGGGCCCGGGCACATGGACCCACGGGCTGCGGCCGAGGCCGCGGCGCGGCTGCGACCGCGGATCGCGATCCCGATCCACTGGGGGACGGTCAGCCCGGTGGGGATGGCCGACTCCGGCGACGAGCCCGCGCGTGAGTTCGCCGCCCACGCCGCCGAGCTGGCGCCCGGCGTGCGCGTGGTGCAGCTCGCGCCGGGCGAGTCCTGCGACATCTAGCGTCGACGTGGCTGGCGGGCGTGACGGAAGCGCCTGTCTATCATCCGGCCCCGCGATGGTCGCCATCCAGGTCGACAACCTCACCAAGCGCTACGGCGAACACGTCGCGGTCGACGGCATCAGCTTCCAGGTCGAGCAGGGCGAGGCCTTCGGCATCCTCGGCCCCAACGGCGCCGGCAAGACCACCACCCTGGAGATGATCGAGGGGCTGCGCAAGCCGGATTCGGGGCAGGTGCACGTGCTCGGCAAGCCGGTCTGGCCCGACCCGCGCTCGGTGCAGTCGCTGATCGGGGTGCAGCTGCAGTCCACGACCCTGTTCGACAGGCTCACGTCGCGCGAGCTGCTGGAGCTGTTCGCGCGCTTCTACAACCGCACCGACGGCGCCGAGCGGGCCCAGGTGGTGCTGGAGCAGGTCGGCCTGGTGAGCAAGGCCGACGCCTACGCCGACGACATGTCAGGCGGCCAGCAGCAGCGCCTTGCGATCGCGCTGGCACTGGTGCACGACCCCGACGTGGTGTTCCTGGACGAGCCCACGACCGGCCTCGACCCGCAGGCGCGGCGCAACCTGTGGGACGTGATCCGGGCGATCCACGCCGACGGCGGCAAGACGGTGGTGCTGACCACGCACTACCTGGAGGAGGCCGAGACGCTCTGCGACCGGGTCGCGATCATGGATGAGAGCCGCGTGATCGCGCTCGACACGCCCGCCGGGCTGATCGCCTCGCTCGGCGCCGAGGTGCGCATCTCCTACACGGAGGGCGGCGAGGAGCGGGTGGCCTACGCACACGACGCCCAGGGCGCCGTCCTGGAGACGCTGGAGGCCGCGCGGCAGCGCGGCGCCCAGATCGACGGCCTGTCGGTGCGCGGCCCCAGCCTGGAGGACGTGTTCCTGAAGCTGACCGGGCGGGAGTTCCGCGAATGACGCTGAGCCGGATCGGCGCCACCACGCTGGCGCAGATGAAGATGATGTTCCGCCGGCGGATCGTGCTGTTCTGGTCGCTGGTGTTCCCGATCATCCTGATGGCGCTGCTGGGCCTGCTGTTCGGCCGCTCGATCGACGCCGGCACGATCACCGTGATCGACGCCTCGCACACGCCGGCGTCGACGGCGATGGTGCACGCGCTCAGCACCACCAAGGGCGTCACCGTCAAGACCGATCAGACCGACGTCACCCACGCACGCAAGCAGGTGCAGGACGGCGACCGCGACGCGCTGGTGGTGCTGACGAAGACGCCCACCGGCGCGACCGCGGCCCACCTCTACTACTCGAACGCGTCCGCCACCCAGGCCGGGATCATCCGCGGGATCGTGTCCGGCGCATCGTCGCGGATATCGGTGGCGGCCACGGGCACCCGCCCGGCAATCGTCTTCAGCCAGCAGTCGGTGGACTCGGCCTCGCTCAACTACATCGACTTCCTGCTGCCCGGCATCCTGGCGCTGGCGATCATGATCTCGGCGGTGATCGGGCTCTCGACCGTGCTCGTGACGTGGCGCAAGCAGGGCGTGCTGCGCCGCCTGAAGCTGACGCCGATGCCGCTGTGGGAGTTCCTGGTCGCGCGGGTGGCGGCGTCGCTGACCCTGGCGCTGCTGCAGGTGGCCGTGCTGATCACCTTCGGCGCGCTGGTGTTCGGCGTCTCGATCTCGCCCACGGCGTGGGCGGCGATCCCGGTGGCGCTGGTGGGCGCGCTCTGCTTCCTGGTGATGGGGTTCACGGTCGGCTCGCTGGTGGCCGAGCCGGAGACAGCAGACGCCGTCACCAACGTGATCACGAATCCGATGATGTTCCTGTCGGGCACCTTCTATCCCGTGGCCGCGATGCCCGCCTTCGTCCAGACGATCGCGAAGGTGCTGCCGCTCTACTACATGACCAACGCGCTTCGAGACACCATCGTTCGCGACCGCGGGCTGATGTATGTGATGCCCGACATCGGGGTACTGTTGGCCGTGACCGCCGTGCTGGCGATCGTGTCGCTGCGCACGTTCCGCTGGGAATGAGGAGGACCTTCAGATGGCGCGCTTCGACAATGTGATCGTGGGCGGCGGGCTCGCCGCAGGCATGGTCGCGCAGGAGTACCGCGGTGCGGACGGCGACGGGTCGGTGCTGCTGATCGGCCGTGAGGCACACCCCCCCTACCACCGGCCGCCACTGACGAAGGGGTTTCTGCGCGGCGAGGAGCCGGTCGAGGACACCTACATGCACTCGCTGGACGAGTGGCGCGAGCTGGACGTCGAGCTGCGGCTGTCCACCGAGGTGGCGGCGATCGACCCGGCGGCGCGCACGGTCGAGCTGGTCGACGGCGAGCGCATCGAGTACGGCCGGATGGCCCTGGCCACCGGCTCCACGCCGCGCACGCTGGGCGAGGCGGCCACCATCCGCGTGATCGAGGACTCGGAGCGGGTGGGCGCGCTGCTCAACACCGGATCCGGCCATCTGGGCGTGATCGGCGGCGGCTTCATCGGCGTCGAGGCGGCGGCGAGCGCCCGCATGAAGGGGCTTGACGTGACGCTGGTCGCACCCGAGCCGGTGCTCTGGTCGCACCTGTTCGGCGAGCAGGTCGGCGCCTACTTCCAGGGCCATATGGAGCGACACGGCGTGCGCGTGCTGATGGGCCAAAAGACACTGCCCGACGGGGACTACGACATGATCCTGGCCGGTATCGGGGTCTCACCCAACATCGAGCTGGCGCAGAACGCGGGCCTGCCCACGAACCAGGGCGTCCTGGCCGACGACCACCTGGTGGCCGCGCCGGACATCTGGGTGGCCGGCGATATCGCCGAGTACCAGAGCGTGATCCACGGCCGCCGCATCCGCATCGAGCACTGGGACGTGGCGCTCAACCACGGCTCCTACATCGGCAAGAGCTGGGCAGGCGCCGAGGAGGGCCCGTACCGGGTGGTTCCGTACTTCTTCTCCGACATCGGCGACTGGACGTGGATGGAGTACGTCGGCCCGGGCGACCGCGACGACACCGTGGAGGTGCGCGGGTCGATGGACGACGACGACTTCGTCGCGTACTACAGCAACGCCGACGGCAAGCTGACGGCCTGCCTGGCCGTCAACCGCGGCGACGAGCTGAACGCGGCCCGGGAGCTGATCGCGAACGGCGGGGGCGTGCCGGCTTAGGAGCCGGGTCTAGACGGCTGTGATGGCCGGGGCCGTCGCGTTCAGGTGCGCCGCGATCTCCTCGACGGTCACCATCGGCAGGTCGTGGCGCCGGCACAGCGCCTGTAGCTGCACCCCGCGGGCCATCGTCCCGTCCGCGTTCATCAGCTCGCACAGCACCCCGCCCGGCGTCAGCCCGGCCAGGCGCGTGAGATCGATCGCGGCCTCGGTCTGCCCGCGCCGCTCCAGCACGCCGTTGGGGCGCGCCCGCAGCGGGAAGACATGGCCGGGTCGCACGAGATCGTCGGGGCCGTTGTCGGGGTCGATCGCGACCTGGATGGTGCGGGCGCGGTCGGCGGCCGAGATGCCGGTGGTGACGCCGGTGCGGGCCTCGATCGAGACGGTGAAGCCGGTGGCCTCGCAGCCGTTGTTGGCGGGCACCATCAGCGGCAGCTCCAGCTCGTCGCAGCGCTGGGACGGCAGCGAGAGGCAGATCAGTCCACGAGCCTCGCAGGCCATGAATGCGATCTTCTCGGCCGTCACGAACTGGGCCGCCATGCACAGGTCACCTTCGTTCTCGCGGTCTGGGTCGTCACAAACGACCACCATGCCGCCACGACGAAGCTGCGCCAGCGCGGCCTCGAGCGACCCGTTTTTGTGGGGAACCGCGCTCACCTGGCGATGACTATATCTCAGACTCTGCGGCGTGTATGCGGTTCAGGAACCATGGACGCCGGCCGATAGAGCCTGTAGGTCCAAAGGAGGTCCTCGTTGGCTCCCAGCCGAATCCGCCGTTTTGTCGTTGTCATGGTCACCGGAGCGCTGCTTGCAGCAGGCTGCGGCAACACCTCGTCGAGCTCGACCGATCCCAGCCAGGGGGCGTCGGCGATGCCCTCGAGCACGCTTTTTTATGCTGACGTTAACCTTGACCAGGGCAGCTCCGCGTGGAAGCAGTTCACCGCGGTCGGCCAGCGATTCCCCGGTTGGCAGGAGCTCACCGGCAAGATCGTCAAGAGCCTGAACAGCACGGGCCAGACCTCCGGATCGCTCACGTTCAAGGATGACGTCCAGCCGTGGCTGGGCGGATCGGCCGCGATCGGCGTCACATCGCTCGACGCGTCCAGCGGGAGCGCGCACTTCGTCGCGTTCGTCGCATCCAGCGACGACGGCAAGGCCAAGGATGCGGTCGCCAAGGATGCGAAGGCGGACGGCGACTACGGCGGCTACGCCCTCTACGCCGACAAGAAGGGGACGGGCGAGGCTGCGGTCGGCGACGGCGCCGTGCTTGTGTCCAACGACACACAGACGCTGCACGACGCGATCGACGCCCGCAACGGGAAGGCCGACAGCCTGGCATCCGACGGCGGGTTCACCTCGGCGATGGACAAGCTGCCCGCGGACAGCCTCGTGCGCGGCTACGTGAGCACGCAGAAGCTGGCCGAGCTGGCCGGCATGGCCGCGCTCGGCGGTGCCGGCGGCAGCAGCACCGCGGCCCAGACCCAGGCGCTGGCAAAGGCGCTCGACTCGATCGACTCGCTCTCCTTCGCGGCGTGGGCGAACGGCAACGGCTACCGGCTGACGATGCGTTCGACGCTGAAGCAGGGAGCGGACCAGAGCCCGCTCGCGATGGCGCCGTCCAGCCTCGCCGGCCTGGTGCCCGGCGATGCCTTCGCGTTCCTCGCGTTCGGTGACTACGGCAGCTACCTGAAGCAGGGCCTTCAGAGCGGCACGCCCGGCCTCGGGCAGCAGCTGAACCTGCTGCAGCAGCAGACCGGCATCTCGGTGCAGCACGACCTGCTGCCGCTGCTCTCCGGCGACGGCCTGCTCTACACCGCTCCCGGCGTGCCGGTGCGGGCGGCGCTGGTGCTGAAGCCAGACGATCCGCATGCCGCGGCGCTGACGATGCACAAGATCATGACGCTGGTCGCCCAGAGCCGGCCGGGGGCGCGGGTGACACCGCTTGCATCCGGCACGGGCGAGCAGGTCGATCTCGGCGGCCTCACCCTCAGCTGGCGGCTGACCGCCGGCGGGCTGATCGCGATCGGAAACGACCCCGCGGCCGGCACCGCCCCGTCCAGCCCGCTGGCGTCATCCCCCGCGTACGCCAACCTGCTGAACCAGGCCGAGGTGCCCGACGGCGCGAGCGTACCGCTGTACCTGAACCTGTCGGACGCGCTCAAGCTGTTCCCGATCTCGGTCGATCCCAACCTGGCGCACGTGGGCGGGGTGCTGGCCTGGAGCAGCCGCAGCGGCCAGGAAACCTCGGCCGACCTGTTCGTCCAGGTGAAGTAGCGCCGCTCCGGCGTCAGATCGCGGCCGCGCTACCGGGCCGGAAGGAGCCGAACACGTCACGCAGGGCGCCGCAGACCTCGCCCAGCGTGGCGTCGACGGCGACCGCGGCCACGATCGGCGGCATCAGGTCGCCGGTACCGGCCGCGGTCGCGGCCAGCGCCGCCAGCGAGGCGTCCACCGCCGCCTGATCGCGCCTGGCGCGCAGCGCGGTCAGCAGCTCCCGCTGCGCCGGCTCCAGCTGGGCCGGCACGTCGAAGCGCTCCGTGCCTGGCTGGTCATCGTCGCGGAAGGCGTTGACGCCAACCACGATGTCCTCGCCGTCCGCGATCCGCTGGTGCTTGCGGTAGGCCTCTTCGGCGATCAGCTGCTGGTAGTAGCCCTGCTCGATGGCGGCGACGGCGCCGCCCAGCTGCGCGATCTCGTCCATCAGCGCCCGCGCGTCCGCCTCCAGCCGGTCGGTCAGCTGCTCGACGTACCAGGAGCCGCCCAACGGATCGGCCACGCCGGTGATGCCGAACTCGTGCTGCAGCATCTGCTGCGTGCGGACGGCCAGCGTCTGCGCGCGCTGGGTCGGGATCGCGATCGCCTCGTCGAAGCACGACAGCGCCATCGACTGCACGCCACCCAGCGCCGCGGCCAGCCCCTGCACCGCGGCCCGCACGATGTTGTTCTCGGGCTGCTGCAGGGTCAGCGTGGAGCCCGCCGTCTGGGTGTGGGTGCGCAGCATCATGGAGCGCGGATCGGTGGCGCCGAACCGGTCGCGCATGATCGAGGCCCACATCCGCCGCAGCGCCCGGTACTTGGCGATCTCCTCGAAGAAGTCCATGTGGGTGTTGAAGATCCAGCTGAGACGGGGCGCGAAGCTGTCCACGTCCACCCCGCGCTCGAGCACGGCCTCCACGTAGGCGATCGCGTTTGACAGCGCGAACGCCATCTCCTGAGCCGCCGTGCAGCCGGCCTCGCGCATGTGATAGCCCGACAGCGAGATCGCGTTGAAGCGCGGCGCCTCGCGGGCGCACCAGGCGATCAGGTCCGCGGCCAGCCGCAGCGAGGGCCGGGGCGGGAAGATGTAGGTGCCGCGGCTGACGTATTCCTTCAGCACGTCGTTCTGGGCGGTGCCGCGGATCTGCGACGGATCCCGGCCCTGGCGGGCGCAGGCGACGTGGTACATCGCCACCAGCACCGCCGCCGGCGCGTTGATCGTCATCGACGTCGACACCTCGTCCAGCGGGATCCCGTCGAACATCGCCTCGACGTCGGACGCGGAGTCGATCGACACGCCCACCCGCCCGACCTCGCCGGCGGCGCGTGCGTCGTCGGAGTCCAGGCCCATCTGCGTGGGCAGGTCGAACGCCACCGACAGCGCCGCCTGCCCCTGGTCGATCAGGAACCGGAACCGCCGGTTGGTCTCCTCGCCGGTGCCGAAGCCCGCGTACTGCCGGATCGACCAGGGGCGCCCGGCATACATGTCGCGGTGGATGCCGCGGGTGTAGGGATAGCTGCCCGGCTCACCCAGCCGCGCCTCCAGATCGCCTGGCACATCGTCGGCGGTGGAGAAGGGCCGGGGCCGGTCGCTCACGTGCTCGCGCCCTGGCCCTCGGCCTCGGCGCCAACCAGCACCACCATCTTGCCGACGTGCTGGTTCTCCTTCATCAGCTGATGTGGCACGGGGCACTCGTCGAACGGGAACACCCGCGACAGCACGGGCTTGATCTTGCCCTCGATGATCAGCTGGTTGGCCCGGTGGCACTGGTAGGCGTTGGCGAAGTGGCTACCGATGATGCGCTTCTGGCGCATCCACAGATAGCGCACGTCAAAGTCGAGGTTGAAGCCGGACGTGGCTCCGCAGATCACGATCGTGCCGAACGGCTTGCACACGAACACGCTGGTGTAGAAGGTGGCGGCGCCGACGTGCTCGAACACGACGTCCGGATCGACCCCGCCGGTCGCGGCCCGCACGGCCTTGCCGAAGCGCTTCACCTCGTCGAAGATGCGCTCGCCGGTGTCCGGGTCGGACAGCGCGAACTCGCGCCGGTCGATGATGGCGGCGGCACCCAGCTCGCTGACCAGCTCGACCTTGTCGTCCGACGAGACCACGGCGACGGCGTTGGCGCCGACCAGCGCGCACAGCTGCACCGCGAACGTGCCCAGCCCGCCCCCGGCGCCCCACACCAGCACGTTGTCCCCGGCCTTGATGCCGGCCTGGTCGATCAGCATCCGATAGGCGGTGAAGTAGGTGAGCCCGTAGCTGGCCGCCGCCTCCCAGGTCAGCTGCGGCGGCTTGGGCAGCAGCTGCTGGGCCTGCACCTTGCAGTACTCGGCGAAGCTGCCCCAGTTGCTCTCGTAGGCCCAGATCTTCTGCTGGCTGCATGCCATCGGGTCGAGCCCGTTGCACTCGGCGCACTCGCCGCAGCTCTGGTTGCAGTGGATCACGACCTCGTCACCGGGCTCCCAGCGCGTCACTCCCGGGCCGACGCGCTCGACGATGCCCGACGCATCGGAGCCGGCGATGTGGAAGTCGTAGCCCGTGTAGCGGAAGATCGAGACCGGCAGGCCCATCGACGCCCACACGCCGTTGTAGTTGACGCCGGCCGCCATCACGCGCACAAGCACCTCGCCCGGCCCCGGTTCCGGCACCTCGATCTGCTCGAGCTGCATGGCATGCTCGGGATCGCCCAGCCGCTCGGGCCGGATCACCCACGCCCGCATCATCGCCGTCCCCGCCATCGCGGAATTCTACCGGTGAACAGCGGGCAGCGCGGAGGCACGCGCTGCGCTGTGGCGGTCGCGGGCCCGTTTGCGGCGCAGCTCGGAGGCGCCCTTGACCGCAAGCTGGCCGCAGGCGGCGTCGATGTCCTGACCGTGCGACCGGCGGTAGCTGGCCGAGATGCCACGGCCTTCCAGGACGGCGGCGAACCCCGCCACGCGGGTCGACGACGATGCCCGGTAGTCGGACCCGGTCGGGTTGTAGGCGATCAGGTTGACGTGGAATCCATCGCGGCCCAGCAGGTTTGCCAGCTGCTCCGCCAGCCGGTCGCTGTCGTTGATCCCGTCCAGCATCAGGTACTCCACGAAGATGCGCCGCCGGGTGACCTCGCGGTAGCCGCGGCAGGCCGCGATCAGCTTGGCCAGCGGGAACCGCCGCGTTACGGGCATCAGCTCGGTGCGCAGCTGATCGTTGGGTGCGTGCAGCGACAGGGCCAGCTTGACCTGCAGCGGCTCGGCCGCCAGCCGCTCGATGCCGGGTACCCATCCGGCCGTCGAGATCGCGATCTGACGCGCACCCAGACCGAAGCCGGCCGGGTCGTTGAGGGTGCGGCAGGCCGCGAGCACCGCGTCGTAGTTCAGGAACGGCTCGCCCATGCCCATCATCACGACGTTGGACACCCGCTCGTCCTGATCGCGCAGCATCGCCGCCAGCACCGTCACCTGCTCCGCGATCTCGCCGGCGGCCAGGTTGCGGCCGAGGCCCATGCTGCCGGTGGCGCAGAAGGTGCACGCCAGCGGGCAGCCGGACTGCGACGAGACGCACACGGTGCGGCGGTTGCGGTGGCTCATGGCGACCGCCTCGACGGGGAAGCCGTCGCGGGTGGTGAAGCGCAGCTTGATGGTGCCGTCGTCGGACCGCTGCGACTCGACCGTTTCCAGCTGGCGCAGCGGCTCGGAGTCGGCGAGACGGCGCCGGAGAGCGGCCGGCAGCGGGGTCAGCTGCTCGTAGTCGCCGGCCAGGCCCTTCATCACGCCCTCGTAGACCTGCCGTTGCCTGTACCCGGGCTCGCCCCACTCCTCCATCAGCGCGTTGACTCGTTCGAGATCCATGGGTGGTAGTGTGACTGAAAAGTTTGAGCAAATAGCCACTCCCTCGGAGGTAAAGCCGTGCCCGCCAAGATGAAAACCGACAAGATCGCCGAAACGGTCACGCCGATCGCGACCAGAGTCGCGAACGATCCCGAGCTGCGCGAGACCGCCATGTCGGTGCTCGACTCGGCCAAGACGGTGCTCGGCAAGGTGCAGAAGGACGGCGCCCGCTCCGCGGCCGTCGACAAGAAGGTGCAGGACGAGGTGGTGCGCGCCGCCAAGGAGATCAAGAAGGGCGTGGCAAAGGCAACGGCGCAGCCCAAGACGTCCAAGAAGAAGAAGGCGGCCAAGGCCGCAGCCGCGGGCGCGGTCGCGGTGGGAGCCGTGGTGGTCGCGAAGAAGGCGCTGTCGAAGGATGAGGACGAGTTCGAGTACACGCCGTGAGCGATGAGTCGATCGACGTCCTGCTCAGCGAGGGCAGGACGTTCCCGCCGCCGCCGGGTTTCAGCGAGCGGGCTCTGATCGGCGACACATCGCTGTACGACCATGCCGAGCGCGACCTTGACGGGTTCTGGCTGGGCCAGACGCGCCGGCTGGTGGGGTGGTTCCAGGAGCCGGAGACGGCGCTCGAATGGCAGCCGCCGCACTGCACCTGGTTTCGCGACGGCAGGCTGAACGCCTCCCACTCCTGCCTCGACCGCCACGTCGAGGCCGGGCGCGGCGACCGCATCGCCTACCACTTCGTGCCCGAGGATCCCGACGAGCCGCACCGCGCGATCAGCTACTCCGAGCTGCTGGAGCAGGTCTGCCGCACCGCCGCCGCGCTGCGCGAGCTGGGGGTCGGCAAGGGAGACGTGGTCGGCATCTACATGGGGATGGTGCCGGAGCTGCCGGTGGCGATGCTGGCCTGCGCCCGCATCGGCGCGCCGCACGTGGTCGTATTCGGCGGGTTCTCGTCGGCCTCGCTGGGCGAGCGGCTGGAGGGCACCGGCGCGCGGCTCCTGATCACGCAGGACGAGGCCTGGCGCAAGGGCTCGGCGATCCCGCTGAAGGCGATCGCCGACGAGGCCGTCGAGCTGGCGCCCACCGTCCAGGGCATGCTGGTGCTGCGGCGCACGGGAGCCGACGTGACCATGCGGGAGGGCCGCGACCACTGGTGGCACGACGCGGTCGACCGCCAGCAGGCCACGTTCGAGGCCGAGCCGGTCGAGGCGGAGCATACGCTGTTCTGCCTGCACACGTCCGGCACCACGGCCAAGCCGAAGGCGGCAGTTCACACCACAGGCGGCTACCTCACCTACGCATCCGCCACGCACCGCTGGGTGTTCGACATCCAGGACGGTGACATCTGGTGGTGCGCGGCCGACGTCGGCTGGGTGACCGGCCACAGCTACATCGTCTACGGCCCGCTCAACAACGGCGCGACCAGCGTGCTCTACGAGGGCGATCCGATGCACCCGACGCCCGAGCGGCACTGGCAGATCATCGAGCGCTACAAGGTCACGCAGTATTACACGGCGCCCACGCTGATCCGCGCCTTCATCAAGGCCGGTAGCGAGCATCCCGATGCGCACGACCTCTCCAGCCTGCGGCTGCTGGGCACCGTCGGCGAGCCGATCAACCCCGAGGCGTGGGTCTGGTACTGGAAGACCATCGGGGGCGGGCGCTGCCCGGTGGTCGACACCTGGTGGCAGACCGAGACCGGCGGGATCATGATCGCGCCGCTACCGGGAGTGACGACGCTCAAGCCGGGATCGGCGACGCGGCCGCTGCCGGGCATCCGCGCGGAGGTGGTGGACGACCAGGGCAACCCCGTCGCCGCCGGCCGCGGCGGCTACCTGGTGCTGCGCCGCCCCTGGCCGGGCATCTTCCGGACGCTGTACAACGACGACGCGCGGTACGTCAGCAACTACTTCGAGCGCTTCGGCCCGGACACGTACTTCGCCGGCGACGGTGCGCGGGTGGACGAGGACGACTGCTTCTGGCTGCTGGGGCGGATCGACGACGTGATGAACGTGTCCGGGCACCGCCTCTCGACGATCGAGCTGGAGTCCGCGCTGGTCGAGCACCCGGCGGTGGCCGAGGCGGCGGCGACGGCCGCGCCCGACCCGCTCACCGGCCAGACGCCGCTCTGCTTCGTGCTGCTGCGATCCGGCTATGAGCCGAGTGACCAGCTGGCGGCCGAGCTGCGGGACTGGATCGGCGAGAAGATCGGGAAGATCGCCCGGCCCAAGGCCGTGATCATCGTCAGCGACCTGCCCAAGACCCGCTCCGGCAAGATCATGCGACGGCTCCTGCGGGACATCGCGGAGGGCCACGAGCTGGGCGACACCACCACGCTGCGCGACCCCGCCGTGGTCGAGGAGATCAAGCAGAAGGCCGACGAGGTGCTGGCCGCGAGCAGGTGATCGTGTTGGTGCGGCACGCGGAGGCGGTGGCGCCGTCCGATCCCCGGTACGAGGAGAACGACCGGCCGCTTACCGATGCCGGTCGCCGTGACGCCGAGCGGCTGGCCGATGAGCTCGCCGACGAAGCGGTGGCCGCCATCTACTCGAGCCCCTACCCACGCGCAGTGCAAACGGTCGAGCCGCTGGCACGCCGACTTGGCACCGAGATCAACCTGGTCGACGACCTGCGCGAGCGGCTGCTCTCACTCGGCGCTCTGCCCGGCTGGCGGGAACAGCTGAACCGCTCCTGGACGGATTTCGGGTACGCGCTCACGGACGGAGAGTCCTCCACGGAAGCCCAGCTGCGAGTCAACGAGGTGCTGGCGACGCTGCGCCGGCGCCATCTCGACACGCGGATCGTGGTGGCCAGCCACGGCAACCTGATCGCGCTGGCGTTGCACTCGATGATGCCTGATCAGGTCGACTTCGAATTTTGGGCCGCCATGCCCACCCCGGCGGTCTACGTGCTCCCGGGCGACGGCACGGTCTCAGGGCCCGGATTCGGCGACTGAGATCTCAACCACCGGCTTCTCGTCGTCGGTCTGGCGCAGCGCGCGGACGGCCATCTGCACCGCCACCACCATCAAGAGCACCGCGAACGACCGCTGCAGCGCCGTGCTGGAGAGCGAGTTGGCCACCACCTCCCCCAGCTTGGCCGTGGGCACCGATGCCAGACCGATCACGATCGCGTCGCGCCAGTTCACGTTTCCGTAGCGGGTCTGCCGCCACGACCCCATCAGGATCACCGGCACCATCGCCGCCAGCGACGTGGCGACGGCGACGTGGGCGTTCTCGCCCAGGAAGATCAGCGTGGGCACGAAGATCAGCCCGCCGCCGACGCCGAACAGCGCTGACAGCGTGCCGGCCAGGAACCCGAGCAGGACGGCCACGATCTCGTGCGTCACACCGCCAGCCTCACCGACACCAGCGCCAGGAACACGGAGAACAGCAGCACCACACGCCTGGTGTCGATGCGCTGGTGCAGCCACGCACCGACCACGGCGCCGCCCACGGCGGGCAGCCCGATCAGCGCACCCTCCTTCCACGCCACGTTGCCCGCTGAGGCGTGCGAGGCAGCCGCAGCAACGGCGGTGAACAGAATCGCGGCCAGCGACGTGGCCATGGCCGACTTGGGCGGATACCGCCGCAGCGCGATCAGCATGGGCACGATCAGGATCCCGCCGCCAACGCCGAACAGACCCGAGAAGAAGCCGGCCACGAGGCCGATCCCGACCAGCACGGGTATGCGAGCGTTCACGGCGGGTAGTGTAGGGCGATGGGGCGAATTCTGGCCGACCTGGTTGCGAGGCTCGCGGCCGACCCACGTCACGGCGCCGTCGTCTGCGACATCGACGGCACGCTGGCACCGATCGCGCCCACGCCAGAGCAGGCAACGGTGCTGCCGGCGGCGTTGCCTGAGCTGGAACGGCTCGTGGAGCGTTACACGCTGGTCGCCTGCGTGACCGGACGGCCGGCGGTCCAGGCACGCCGCATGGTGCCGATCCCGGGCGTTGCCATATCGGGAAACCACGGCCTCGAGGTGATGCACGGAGACGACGTGACGGTGGTGCCGCAGGCCGCGCGCTACCTGGACGCGGTGCACGAGGCGCTGCTGGTGGTAGAGAACGACGGCCTGCTGCCAGAGCTGGGCTGCCGGGTCGAGGACAAGGGCGTCACCTTCACGGTGCACTACCGGGGATCGCCGCGGCCCGACCATGCGCTGCGCTACCTGGAAGCGCAGATCGTGCCCAAGCTCGATCGCGCCGGGCTGGCCTGGAGCTTCGGCCGGATGGTGCTGGAGGTGCGCCCGCCGGTGGCGATCGACAAGGGATCGGCGGTGCGGCGGCTGCGCGGCCGCAAGCGGATCACGGACCTGATGTACATCGGTGACGACCGCACCGATCTGGACGCGTTCCGCGAGGCCACGATCAAGATCGCCGTCCGCTCGGCCGAGGGGCCGCCGGAGCTGATCGAACAGGCCGACGCCTGCCTGGACGGGCCGGAGCAGGTGGTCGAGCTGCTCGCCGCCCTGTAACCACCCTGTATGAGATCGCGCTCGAAGCGTACGCGTAGGCCTGCAGGGTCAGGCTGAAGCCAGACCCTTGCTGCCACCTACTTGAGCAACCTCTTCAGCTGCTTCCAGGTGCGCGTGTTGACCACGTCCTTCGGAGACGCCCAGCCCCGCCGCGCGTTCATGACGCCGAACCGCATGTAGTCGAGCGCGGCCAGGCTGTGCGCATCGGTGTCGATCGACAGCTTCGCGCCCGCCGCCACGGCCATCCGCACGTTGGTGTCGGTCAGGTCCAGCCGGTGGGGCTGACCGCTCACCTCCAGCACCGTTCCGGTCTCGACCGCCTTGGCGATCACCGCCTCCATGTCCATCGCATAGGCCGGCCGCTTGCCCAGCATCCTGCCGGTGGGGTGGCCGATGACGTCGACGTGCGGGTTCTCCATCGCGGCGCACAGCCGCTTGGTCTGGTCCGCCTCGTTCAGCCTGTGGGAGGCGTGCAGGCTGGCGACGACCACGTCCAGCTCCGCCATCAGCTCGTCGGAGTAGTCCAGCGAGCCGTTCTTGAGGATGTCGACCTCCGCTCCCACCAGCAGCGTGAACCCGCCGCCCAGCGTGGCCGCCAGCTCGCGCACGCGCTCGATCTGCTTCCGCATGCGGCCCGCATCCAGGCCCATGCCGAACCCGACGGCCGGCGAGTGGTCGGTCACGTTCAGGTACTCGTAGCCCTTCGCCCGCGCGCCCTCGACCAGCTGCTCGAGCGTCATCTTGCCGTCGCTCCAGTCGGTGTGCGCGTGCAGGTCGCCCCGGATCTGGTCGACCGTCACCAGTTCGGGCAACGCATGGTTGCGGGCGGCCTCGATCTCGCCCCGGTTCTCGCGCAGCTCGGGCGGGATCCAGTCCATGCCCAGGCGCTCGTAGACCTCGGCCTCATCGCGGCAGTGCAGCACCTCACCGGTCTCGACCTGCTCGACGCCGTACTCGCTGACCTTCAGCCCGACGCGCACCGCAGCCTCCCGCAGCGCGACGTTGTGGTGCTTGGAACCCGTCAGGTGCTGCAGCAGGTTTCCGAACACCTCCGGCTCGATCATGCGCAGCTCGACCCGGGTGCCGTCATGCGCGATGCAGGTCAGCTTCGCGTCCCCGCGGGACTCGACCTCGGCCACCCACTCGTACGCCGCGAAGGCGTCGCCGACCGCGGCCGGCTTCCGGGTAGCCACCACCAGGTCGATGTCCTTTGCCGTGTCGGTGAACCGGCGCAGGCTGCCGGCGATCTCGCACTCCTCGACGTCCGGGAGCTCCCGCAGCTCGGCCGCGACCCGCTCGGCGAACGGCCGCAGGCGCCCCGACGGGATGCGATCGCGCTTGTGCTCGCGCGGCACCTGCAGGCCGGCCAGGATCGCCTGCTCGGTGCGATCCCCGAGGCCGGCAACGCCGCTGATACGCCCGTCGCGGGCGGCCACCAGCACCTCGTCGACGGTGGTGATGCCGAGCTCCGAGAACACGCGCTTGGCGGTCTTGGGCCCGATGCCGGGCACGCGCATCAGCGGCACCACGCCCGGCGGATTGCGATCGACCAGCCGCTGGAGGGCGGCGATCTGGCCGCTGCCGATCAGCTCGGCCACCTTGTCGGAGATCGTGTCGCCGACGCCGGACAGCTCCGTCAGGCGGCCCTGCTGCGACAGCCGCACCACCGACTCTGGGGTCTCGCGCAGCGTCTTTGCGGCGCGCCGGTAGGCGAGCACGCGGTAGGCCACCGCGCCCTCCACCTCCAGCAGATCGGCCATCAGCTCGAAGCGCTCGGCGATGGCATCGTTCGTCAACGTTGCGCTCATGGGCCAATGATAGGGTCAGACCGTGGAGCAGAGCCGCTACCTGATCGTGCTGCCCACCTACGACGAGCGCGAGAACCTGCCTCGCATGATCGACGCGCTGGCGGCGATCCGCGACCAGATTCCGATGCCGGGCGAGGTGCTGGTCGTCGACGACGGTTCACCCGACGGCACCGGACAGCTGGCCGACCAGCTGGCGGCCCGCCACGACTGGCTGCACGTGCTGCACCGCCCTGCCAAGCAGGGGCTCGGCCGCGCCTACCTCGCGGGCTTCGAGTGGGCGCTGCAGCGGCCGTTCAGCCACGTCGTCGAGATGGACTGCGACCTGTCGCACCCGGTGTCGGCGCTGCCGGCGATGCTGGAGGCGTCACAGCATGCCGACCTGGTGCTGGGGTCGCGCTACACACCGGGCGGCGGCGTCGAGGGCTGGCCGCTTCACCGCCGCGTCATCTCCCGCGGCGGCTGCACGTACGCGCGGCTGGTGCTGGGAGTGCCGATCCACGATCTCACCGGCGGCTTCAAGTGCTTCCACCGCTGGGTGCTCGAGTCGCTCGACCTGTCGCACGTGCGCGCCGGCGGCTATGCCTTTCAGATCGAGCTCACGTACCGCACCCTGCGCATGGGCGGGCGCGTCGTCGAGCTGCCGATCAT